>CADBPJ010000063.1 GCA_902796445.1 uncultured Ruminococcus sp.
GGGTGTGCATGTAAGCAGTACCCAAGATGCGGCTTATTATTATTCATCATACAATATCGAGGATAAGAGTCCTGTAAACACAGATAAGCCTAAGATTATGATATTGGGCGGCGGACCTAACAGAATAGGACAAGGTATTGAGTTTGACTACTGCTGTGTTCATGCATCAATGGCGCTCAAGAAGCTTGGCTTTGAAACAATAATAGTAAACTGTAACCCCGAAACAGTTTCAACTGACTATGACACATCCGATAAGCTCTATTTCGAGCCTCTTACATTGGAGGATGTGTTGAGTATCCACGAAAAGGAAAAGCCTGTCGGCGTAATCGCGCAGTTTGGCGGACAGACACCGCTTAACCTTGCGTCAGAATTGAAGAAAAATGGAGTAAATATTCTTGGTACAACACCAGAAACGATAGATTTGGCAGAGGACAGAGATTTGTTCCGTGCAATGATGGATAAGCTTGAAATACCAATGCCTGAATCGGGAATGGCTGTAAACATTGACGAGGCAATCGCTATCGCAAACGAAATCGGCTATCCCGTAATGGTACGTCCGTCATACGTGTTGGGCGGAAGAGGTATGGAAGTTGTTCATGATGAGGACAGCTTGAGAGTATATATGAATGCGGCGGTTGGAGTAACCCCTGACAGACCTATTCTTATAGACCGTTTCTTAGGCCATGCAACGGAGTGTGAGGCTGATGCAATATCAGACGGCACAAACGTATTTGTTCCTGCTGTAATGGAGCATATCGAGCTTGCAGGAGTACATTCAGGTGACTCAGCATGTATTTTGCCGTCAATGAATATTAAGCCTGAGCACGTTGCTACAATCAAGGAATATACAAAGAAGATTGCCAAGGAAATGAATGTTCGCGGTCTTATGAATATGCAGTACGCAATCGAGAAAGACAAGGTTTACGTACTTGAGGCAAATCCGAGAGCATCAAGAACTGTTCCACTTGTTTCAAAGGTATGTGACATACGTATGGTACCGCTTGCAACCGATATTATTACATCACCGCTTACGGGCAGAAAATCACCAATTCCTGAGCTAAAGGACAGAACTATCAACCACTACGGTGTAAAGGAAGCCGTGTTCCCATTCAATATGTTCCAGGAGGTTGACCCGATATTAGGACCTGAAATGCGTTCTACAGGTGAGGTTTTGGGTATGGCTGAAACCTTTGGCGAAGCATTCTCAAAGGCTCAGGAGGCTACAAAAATCAGTCTTCCCAAAGAGGGTAAGGTTCTTATCAGCGTTAATGATAACGATAAGGACGAGCTTATTGAGGTTGCAAAGGGATTTGTAGACTGTGGCTTTAAGATAATTGCTACAAAGGGTTCTTGCAAGCTTATGAGAGATAACGGCATAGAATGTGAAGAGATCGCAAAGCTTGGCGAGGGCAGACCAAATGTACTTGATATAATAACAAATAACGGGGTAAGCATCGTTATTAACACACCTAACGACAAAAAGGGTGCAACTGATGACAGCTACATAAGAAAGGCTATTATCAAGACAAGAATGCCTTATATGACAACAATGGCAGAGACTAAAGCCGCAATAGAAGGTATTCGTTCAATTCAGAATGATATGGGCGGAATTAAATCATTGCAGGACTTCCATAAGGATATTAAATAATAACTACAAATAAAAAAGGGGAATCAGAAAAGATTTTCCTTTTTTGTTTGTATTACTTGACTAATACAGGCAGAATGTGGTATAATAAAAGGAGTGGAGTAATACTCATTAGGTCGGAAAATAAATAATTTAATAGGAGGAAATATGGCAAAAACTAAAAAGCTGAGAATAATACCCATCGGCGGACTTGACGAGATCGGAAAAAATTTAACCGCTTTTGAGTACAGCAACGAAATTATTATTGTGGATTGCGGTATGGCATTCCCTGACGACGATATGCCAGGTGTTGATATGGTTATAAACGATATAACATATCTTGTAAAGAACGCTCAGAAAATAAAGGGCATATTCTTAACACATGGTCATGAGGACCACATAGGTGGTTTACCTTATTTTTTAAAGGAGATAAACGTACCTGTATATGGTACAAAACTGACTTTGGGTTTAGTAGAACATAAGCTTAAAGAGCATAATCTCTTATCATCAGTTAAGCTTGTACGTACACGTCCGGGTCAGGTGGTTGAGGGCGGTAAATATTTTACTGTCGAGTTTATAACGACAAACCATTCTATTGCCGACTCTGTAGCATTGGCGATAAAGACACCTGTAGGTACAGTTGTGCATATGGGTGACTGGAAGATAGACTCAACGCCTATTGTTGGAGATGTCATTGACCTTGCACGTCTTGGCGAGATTGGCAAAGAAGGGGTTCTGGCACTTATGTCAGACTCTACAAATGTAGAACGTCCAGGCTATGCAATGAGCGAAAAGTCCGTAGGACAGAAATTTGAAAGCATATTCAAAAATTGTAATAAGAGAATAATAGTTGCGACTTTTGCATCAAATGTTCACCGTGTTCAGCAGATAATAGATGCTGCGGCAAAGAACAGACGTAAAGTTGCAGTTTCGGGCAGAAGTATGGAGAATATCGTTGAAATCTCAATTCTGCTTGGATATATGAAAGTGCCTGAAGGTGTTTTAATTAACTTAGACAGCATAAAGAAATACAGACCTAATGAAGTAGTTATTATTACCACAGGCTCACAGGGCGAACCAATGAGTGCGCTTACAAGAATGGCATTTTCAGACCATAGAAAGGTTGATATTACAAAAGATGACCTTATCGTAATATCCGCATCGCCGATCCCGGGTAATGAAAAAGCAGTTTCAATCGTAATAAATGAGCTGTTTAAGATTGGCGCAGAGGTGATATATAAATCACTTATGGACGTTCACGTATCAGGTCACGCATGTCAGGAGGAATTAAAGCTTTTAATATCCTTAGTTAAGCCAAAATACTTCATTCCCGTACATGGCGAGCATCGTCACTTGGTATTGCACAATCGACTTGCAGAAGAGGTGGGAATACCTCCGCAGAATGCATTTGTATTGTCAAACGGTTCTGTATTGGAGCTTGATAGTGAGAGTGCTAAAATTACAGGCAATGTTCAGGCAGGCCAGGTGCTTGTTGACGGACTTGGCGTAGGCGATGTCGGAAATATTGTATTACGTGACAGAAAACATCTTGCACAGGACGGGTTGATTATAATTGTGACAACAATAGATAATGAAAAACGTGAAATAGCATCAAAGCCCGATGTAATTTCAAGAGGTTTTGTGTATGTCCGCGAGGCAGAACAGCTTATTGAGGGTATAAAACAGGTTTCAACAGAAGCAGTTGAATCAAGTCTTTCAAGACGTAACGTAGATTGGTCAATGATGAAAAATAACATCAAATCATCAGTTGCACGTTATATCTACGAAACAACAAAACGTAATCCAATGATATTGCCAATTATTGAAGAAGTCTAAAAGGAGCTGTTGCATTTAGCGCAGATCGTTCAAAGGCTTAAAAGGCCATAAAATCAATGTTTGATAAAGACTTATTGAATAAAATTGATGTTGAAATCCGCATTGTTTGCGGATTTCCTGTATTTAATTCCTTTGAACTATTCGCGAAACTCACCCTCGGAGTACCCGCGTACGCCGTCGGGCAAGGTAAAATGCGTATAAATCCGCATTTTACTTCGTTTCGCAAATTCTGCATCTAAATCCATTCAGCCCCACAAGGGGGTGCTTCTAACGCAACACCCCATTTAGACTTTAAAATCCAAATAAAAATTTAACAATACCTGATAATGCCTTTGGTACACCTTTAACAACAATCTTCATACTATTTCTCCTTTCACCACTTGCATAAACACAAATATCCTACCAGAATGAGCAGTACAAGCTCAATTACTGCTAAAACCTGAATAGGGCATAACATACCGATTATAACACCGATCGTAAAAGTTAAAACCGATAACCCTACCGCTTTTGATGCACCGCACATACAAAAGTTTAACATAACAATCCCTCCGTACATTATAGTATGTAATACGGAGGGATTTTGTTATCTATTATGAAATTTTTCGATTTCCTAATATCAAAAAAGCGTATCTACCTGCCCCCAAGATTGGGGGTTGATGAGTTATAAACACTTTTTTAATTAAATCTATTTTCCATTTCGTCAAATATATCATTCCACGTCATGTCGTTATCGACAAGCATAACGGACAGGTGATAGAGTAAATCAGCTGTTTCGTACTTAATTTCATCCTTATCACGATTTTTGCCTGCTATGACAACCTCTGCGGCCTCTTCGCCGACTTTCTTAAGAATTTTGTCCTCACCCTTATTAAATAGATAGTTAGTGTATGAATCGTCCTCGGGATTATTTTTTCTGTCGATAATAACAGCCTGCTCACGCATAAGAATATCGCTTACTCCGCCTTGCTTTGTATCCTCTACAAGCTCACTGTCTTTGATTGTTCTATAGAAGCATGAACGGTTATTTGTATGACATGCAGGACCGTTGGGGTGTGCAAATACTACAAGGCAGTCACCGTCACAGTCAACTTTTACAGACTCAACATCAAGAGTATGACCTGATGTTTCACCCTTAACCCAGATTTCGTTTCTTGAACGTGAGAAGAAAGTAGCTTTCTTTGTGTCAAGTGTTAATTTAAGTGTTTCGGCAGTCATATAAGCCACCATCAAAACCTCTTTTGTCATTGAATCCTGAACAACTGCAGGAATAAGTCCTTTTTCGTCAAACTTGAGTTCTGTTAGTATATTTTCCATTTGTATTGCCTCGCTTATTTTAATTTCATTAGTTTCCAATTTTTAACAACGTATTCTACGCCTGATATTACAGTAAATACAACGCATATCCATACAAGTATCTGTATTATAAGGGCAGTTATGTTTGATGGTATCTGTGGTATACACATCAGTATAATACCAACTACGATCGAAAGCATTTGTGTTACTGTCTTGAACTTGCCCCAGAATGAAGCCGCAATAACCTCGCCCTCTGCCGCCGCCGCAAGACGTATACCCGACACTGCAAATTCACGTACAAGTATAATAAATACGGGCCAGGCTCCGATTATACCCTGTTGCATAAATACGAGAAATGCCGCAGTTGTGAGCATCTTGTCAGCTAACGGATCTGCAAATTTACCGAACGTAGTTATCATATTCCGTTTTCTTGCAATCTGTCCGTCAAGCATATCTGTAAGCGATGCTATAATAAATATTAGGAGTCCCACAATTTTTGCCCATAATGCATCTATTGTCATAAATGCAATGAAAATGGGAACTAAAATTACTCTTAAAATTGTTAATTTGTTTGCTAAATTCATACTAATACCCTCTGTCCTGTTAAATCATATTCCGATGCATCAAGTATCTTGACTTTAATAATATCTCCCGGGGTTACTTCGTCCTCTGTGCCGAAATATACTTTGCCGTCAACATCGATGCTGTCACCTCTGCCTCGACCGAAGAACAAGTAATTGTCTTCGTCATAGCCCTCTACTATTACATCTATAACCGAGCCAATCTTTTCACGATTAAGTTCTAATGAGATACCTTGTTGTAGCTCCATCAGTTTATTATAACGTGATTCCTTGACATCATCATCAACCTGTGAGTCAAATTCCGCTGCCGCCGTGCCTTCTTCACACGAATATGTGAACACACCCATTCTGTCAAATCTTGTCCGTTTAACAAAATCATAAAGATTTTGAAAATGTTCTTCCGTTTCGCCGGGAAAACCTACGATTATTGATGTACGTATATAGCAGTTGGGGAGCGTACTGCGCATATAATTTATCTTCTCGTCAATTTCCTCAACCGTTGTTCTGCGAGCCATTCGGCGCAAGATATAATTATCTGCGTGCTGGATTGGCATATCTATATAGTTACAGATTTTATCGTATTTTGCCATCGTGTCAATAAGCTCTTTTGTGATTGCCTCTGTGTAGTAGTAATGAACACGAATCCACTCGATTTTTTCTATTTTTACAAGCTCGTCTAAAAGCTTAGCAAGCGATGTGCCTATATCCGTACCATAGCGAGTGGTGTCTTGCGCAATTAGTATAAGCTCACGTACGCCATCATTTGCAAGCTGATTAGCTTCAATTATAATATCTTCAAGCTTTCTGCTCCTAAAATGGCCTCGAATTTTAGGAATTGCACAGTATGTACAGTTGTTATCACAGCCATCTGCAATTTTTAAATAAGCGGTGTAGGGGGGAGTGAGTAACACTCTCGGTAGTTCGCACTCAGGTGTACGGTTTATGTTATTTGTTATAACAGGCATCTTATCAACAGATTTTATTACCTCAATAATCCTGTCATAATCACCCGTACCCAGGATTGCATCAACCTCGGGTAGTTCTGCTATTATATCATCAGCATATCTCTCAGCTAAACACCCTGTAACAACAAGCTTTTTGCATTGTCCGCAAGTCTTGTATTCCGCCATTTCAAGGATTGCGTTAATTGATTCCTGTTTTGCGGAGTCGATAAAACCGCAGGTGTTTACTATAATAATATCTGCAGTTTCGGGTTCGGCTACAATTTTGTAACCGTCATCTTTTAATATTGCAAGCATAGTTTCTGCATCAGTCTGATTTTTTGCACAGCCGAGCGATACTAAGCCTATATTACACGCCATCGGAATAATCGCTCCTTTCCTTTACAATATTCATTGCGTTACGTATATCGTAAATATCATAACCTCTGTATATAAAATAACGTATACAGCGTTCAGAATTTTTATCTGAAAAATCACCGCGAAGCTTTTTTTCAACAAGTCCGACAAGTACATCACATTCTTCGTCAGTGTCAAATTCAAGCATAACCTCGTCTATTATGATATTACTTATTCCTTTTGCTTTTAATTCACTCTTAACGCGGCGTAAGCCGTATTTTTTAAGGTTAATTAGATCAGCGGCTTTACGTTGTGCATATGCTTTATCATTGACAAAGCCGTAACGCCGACAGAAATCAAGAGTATCTTCAATGTGTTCATCTTTAGCCCCTTGATGTCGTAACTTTTGAGTCAGCTCAAATTCGGAATGTGAACGAAACTCTAAGAGCCGTAAAGCTTTTTCTTTAACCTTTTCGTATGTATCTAATGGTTTTTGATTTCTCATTTTTTATCTTTATCAAAATAACCGAATGGAATACCAAAATCAATTCCGCCGATTACTTTATCTTTATAGTCATTTCTTAGTTGATTATATCCGCTTACGATAGGCTCGGAGCATAATCCGTAAGAAATAGACATAAACGCTTCGATATAAGCAGATAAATGGTCACAGCCTCTTATAATCTGACCATCAACAGGGGAGTACTTGTCCTCGTTGTATTTCTCGGTTATTTCGTCAGATGATTTAAAGACAGGCTCATCATCAATCAAAATCTTTGATGCAAACTCGTTATTTGTAAAGTATGATATTTCACTGTGCCATTCTTCGGGAAGCATCGGATATACAACCTTGTGCATCTGCTCATATTCGATTTCTGCAACTATTTCATCGAGTCCCTCAATACTCTTTTTTATAGGTGAAACAATATCACGTGTCAAGGCTTCGGGAATATCATGGAACAGGCCTGCAAAATAGTTATTTACAAGACGTTTCTGGCAAGGGTTATCAAGCTCAAGTGTCATAAAGTATGAGAGTATTGCGACAACAAGCATATGTCCCATTACGTATGTTTCAGGCATACGTACAGCCTTTGCCCAGCGTTGTTGATAGCGCAGCTTACCCAATAGCGACATAAAATCCTGTAAGAAGGCATCACGTTCAAATCGTGTAAAACCATCAAAAGTGTTGCAAGCCTTAAGGTCACGGTATGTACCTGTCTTAACTTTTTCAATGTCGTACGTATACTTATTCATTGAATAGATAATCTTAAATTCCCAATTACTTGCATAATAATGTGCCGCTTTTAAGATTTTCTTTTCAAGAACGGCATAGCTGTCATCACATAAATACCTTTCAAGTCTTTGGAAAAATCCGCCGCCTATTCCCTCCATTGGGCCTCGGAGCTGTTCAATTACCCACTTATTAATCTGATCGCCCTTTTCCTGCATAAGCTTATGATATATGGGCGGCTTTATATCCGTAAGAATACATCTGTGGAAAAATTCGGAAATACCGCCCTCAACAAGCTTTTTCATATCAATATGGTCAACACCCTCGCATTTAGCCAAAACGTAGGCATAAAACATTTTATGTGCCTGCTTATCAAGCTCCGTAAAGCCTGATGATGGACGGATATGATCATTCCATCGTTGGATTGAAGCCGCTTCGTAAATAAGCGAAATAAGTGATTTTGTAATCATTTGCTAAGCCCTTCTTTACTCTAAAGTTATTGAATACCCGCTCTTTTCCAATGCTTTTATGACTTTCTTGCCATGCTCTATACCGCCGACCTCACAAGCTATATGAATGATAGCCTCGTTAGGGTCAAGGTCTTTACTCATTCTATCATATTGTACCATAATGATATTTGCGTTAGCATCACTAAGTACACGTGAGAGATGCTCAAGACTGCCGGGAATATCAAGAAGTACTGCACGGAACTTTATTTTACGTCCGCGTGATGATAAGCCAAGCTCGATAATTCGTGTTATAAACGAAACATCTATATTA
Organism: uncultured Ruminococcus sp.; assembly: GCA_902796445.1. Lineage (GTDB taxonomy): Bacteria > Bacillota > Clostridia > UBA1381 > UBA1381 > Ornithomonoglobus. The sequence goes on from CADBPJ010000063.1 coordinate 8,644, forward strand.
CCACCTGACAAAACACATACTGTTTTCTGATCCTTTACATCAACCTTACCTGATAAAACTGCGGCAAGAGTTGTAGCGCCTGCAGGCTCAACTACCTGTTTTGTTCGTTCGATAAGATACAGGATAGCCTCAGATATTTCAGCTTCTGTTACAGTTACAACATCATCTGCGTATTTATTTATAAGCTCTATTGTCTTTTTACCGGGTCTTTTTACTGAGATACCGTCAGCAATAGTGCGTGAATAATCAGTTGATACATATTTTTTTTCTGCAAATGATTTTGCAATAGCAGGTGCGCCCTCTGCCTGAACACCGATAACCTTGACACGTGGGTTAATCTGCTTAATGCATGCGGCAATGCCTGCCAATAGTCCGCCACCGCCTGCAGGTACAAGAATTGTGTCAACAGTAGGAAGTGCTTCTAAAATTTCAATACCGATAGTACCCTGACCTGCCATAACCTCTAAATCGTCATAGGGATGGATAAATGTAGCATTTTCCTTTTCAGCGACATCAAGTGCTTTATTGTATGCATCGTCATAGCAATCGCCGTAAAGAACAACCTGTGCACCATACCCCTTTGTTGCCTCAACCTTGGCAATAGGAGTGGATTTTGGCATACATATAATCGCGGGTATACCATGCACCTTTGATGCATAAGCCGTACCTTGTGCATGGTTTCCTGCAGATGATGCAACGGCCGCTTTTATTTCGCCTCGCTCGACTAATGCGGCAATTTTGTTTGAAGCACCTCGTATCTTAAATGAACCTGTTTTTTGCTGGTTTTCATATTTCAAATAGATTTCTCCGCCTGTCATATCAGAAAAAGTGGCTGATTTTTCAAGCTTTGTTTTATGTATCGTGTTTTTTAGTCGCTTTGCGGCTAACTCGATTTCACTTAATGGTAAATCCATTTTTTTGTCATATCCTTTCGCTTTTCGTAAAAATAGCATATCTTATCATAGTATATCACAATATCTAAGATATTTCAAGCATTTTAAAAGAAAAAAGTTACATAAACATAATAAGACTTACTGCCATTATTATCATTCCGCCGATGCACCCTAACATCATAGAGTTTCCTTTGTCATATTCACGTGCCATAGGTATAAGCTCCTCAATGGCGATATAGACCATAATCCCTGCGATTGATGCAAATATTATACCGTATAGAGTGCTGTTTAAAAACGGTCGCAATATAAGGTAACCGATAATTGCTCCCAATGGCTCGGTAAGCCCTGACAAAAGTGATATAATAAACGCCTTTTGCCTGTTGCCTGTTGCATGGTAAATAGGAACAGATGTAACGATACCCTCAGGAATATTATGTATTGCGATTGCTACGGCTATTGCCGCACCAAGTGACACATCATCAAGAGTTGATGCAAAGGTTGCAAGACCCTCAGGAAAATTATGTATTGCAATGGCAAGTGCCATAAGTAATCCCATTCGCTCAAGTGTTGCACTGTGCTGTCCTGTCTTTTGTGCGGTAAGGTCACTTTCAGGCGATGGTATAAAATTATCTATGAGCATAATCAGTACCATACCAAAGAAAAATGCACCTGTAACCCACCATACACCATTTTTCACGCCGAAGCTTTCGCATAAATACTCCTGTGCCTTTGGAAACATTTCAATAAATGATACGTATAGCATAACACCTGCGGAAAAACCAAGAGCTACTGATAAAAATTTTTTATTTTCTTTTGGCACAAATAAACCCATTATGCTTCCGACACCTGTCATAAGCCCTGCAATCAGTGTTAAAAGAAGGGCATAAAACACATTATTATCCACTGTTATACCTCCCCAAATTCATTGCTATTTTTATAGTACGCATACGGGTTTTATAGTGTGAATAAAATGAATAATTTCTTAAATTGTGCAATAAAGATAAAAAAATACTTGAAAAAATGTTTTTTATATGGTATTATATTTCTCGGACAATCTACTTATATAAATGTAATCGGAGTTGAATATGAAAAATACTAAAGTTTACACCAATATGGCATTTGTAACTGTTATAGCACTTTTATGCTGTGGATTATGGGGTAGTGCAACGCCGTTTATAAAGATCGGTTATCAATTGATGCTTCCTGATAAGAATGTGCCGTCAACAATTCTCTTTGCAGGCATACGCTTTACTTTTGCAGGGATACTCACAATTTTAATATATAGCATAGGCAGACGTAAGGTATTATTCCCCAAAAAGAGCAGTTGGGGTAAAATTTCACTTGTAGCAAGTGTTCAGACAGTTATTCAATACATATTTTTCTATGTCGGACTTGCAAACACTTCAGGAGTAAAAGGCACGATAATAACAGGCTCAAATGCATTCTTTTCCATCTTGGTTGCAAGTCTTATATTCAGACAGGAAAAGTTGACACTACGTAAAATATCAGCGTGTATCATTGGCTTTTCTGGAATAATCCTTGTAAACCTTGACGGATTGAATTTAAACTTAAATTTCACAGGCGATTGTTTCGTATTATTTTCGTCAATTTCGTATGCGTTCTCATCTGTCCTTATAAAGATATTCTCAAAGGAAGAGGATCCTGTTATAATAAGCGGTTACCAATTTGTTATGGGCGGCTTGTTTATGATTGCAGTAGGACTATTGTTCGGAGGATGGGTTATAGTATCGTCCATAGAAGCTGTCGGTGTTTTGGCATATCTGTCGTTCTTGTCAGCTGTTGCTTATTCGCTGTGGGGAATACTTTTGAAATATAATCCCGTGTCACGTGTTTCAATATTTAGTTTTATGACACCTGTTATGGGCGTAATTTTGTCTGAAATTATGTTGACAGAATCAAGCAACGTATCACCTATCTATCTGGTTATAACGATTTTGCTTGTTAGTGCAGGTATAATACTTTTAAACTATAATAAAAAGGAAAATTAAAATGCTTGATATAATTGCAACAACACAAAACAAGAAATATAAATATATAAAATCTCTTAAACAAAAAAAGGTAAGAGATGAGAATTGCGTATATACTGTTGAGGGCAGAAAGTCTGTTTGTGATGCTATATCTGCCGACAGTGACATATGCCTTGTTGCGATGAGTGAAAGCTATTACGGCGAATATGGTGCTGTACAGAGTGATTTTGTTGTTGTAAAAGACGAACTCTTTTCGGGACTTTGTGACACAAAAACTCCTCAGGGGATTATTGCGGTAATAAAAAAGAGAGATAATGTTATAAAAATAAATCCAAATGGGTTATATATATACTGTGACAATGTTTCAGACCCGGGTAATTTAGGTACAATTATCCGCACCGCAGATGCGGCGGGGTTTGACGGGGTACTCCTTAGCAAGGGATGCTGTGATGTATATAGTCCCAAAACTGTCCGCTCAAGTATGGGTTCATTCTTTAATATAACTATTTCATCGGATTTTTCTTATGAAAGACTTTTTGAACTAAAAAACAACAATTACAATCTTGTATGCGGAACATTAACAGATGATGCTAAAGACTATACTGAAAATGATTTCACAAAACCAACTGTTATTGTTGTCGGAAATGAGGCCAACGGTGTAAGTGATGACATATTACGTGAGTGTCATCATATAATTATACCAATATATGGTAAAGCCGAATCGCTTAATGTTGCAGTTGCGACAGCAATATTAGCATATGAGGCAAGGCGGCAGCAGGGAGGCTTAAGATGAATACAATCTATTGGCTGTGGTTTACATTAAAGGAGGAGCTATCTCTAAAGACGCGTATTGCGTTGTTGGAAAAGTATAGCAATGCAATGGAAATTTATAATTCCTGTAATTTTGATGATATTCACAAGCTTTCTGAAAAAGCTAAGGAAGAGCTTTTGGACAAGTCCTTGGATAAAGCCCGTACCGTTAAGGCAAAAATAGATGCAATGGGTGGATATATTGTCACAATAGAGGATAATGAATATCCGTCACTTTTAAAAAATATATATGATCCGCCGTACGTTTTGTATATGTATGGTGAACATATCAAATGGGATAAGCTTTTGACAATTACCGTTGTAGGCACAAGAATACCTACAATATACGGAGAAAAGGTCACTGAATTCTTATCACGTGAACTTGCCGAGGCAGGAGCGACGATAGTGAGCGGTATGGCACGAGGTATAGACTCCATTGCGGGAATGACAGCCATAAAATGCGGCGGTAAGACAGTAGCCGTACTTGGTAGCGGTCTTGATGTAATTTATCCGCCTGAACACGCAGATTTGTACGACAAGATAAGCAAAAACGGTGTAATTATAACCGAGTATCCGCCCGGCACAAAGCCGTCACGTGAGAATTTTCCGAGACGAAACAGAATAATGGCAGGGTTGTCTTACGGAATACTTGTTACACAAGCCCCGAAGAAAAGCGGAGCATTGATAACTGCTTCGTATGCTGTGGAAAACGGCAGGGATTTGTATGCGGTGCCTGCTGATATATTTGAACCTGACAGTGTCGGTTCAAACCAGCTCATACGTCAGGGTGCAAAGGCTGTAATGAGTGCAGAAGATATTATTAGTGAATATCCTTATATTGATATTGTTCCCTTGTCGGAGATGAAGAGAGAGAAAATCAATAAAGAATGGAATAATACTATTGATTTATCTTCATTAAATGAGCTGCAGGAGCAAATAGTCAAGACACTTATGAACGGCGCATTGCATATAGATGAAATAACGAGAGGAACATCAGTTGCAAACTTTGAAGTTAATTCAGAGCTTGTTATGCTCGAACTAATGGGAATAGTAAAGAAACTGAATGGAAATATATACGAACTGATATAATAGGAGGAAAAAATGGCAAAGAGTACACTGCTCATAGTTGAGTCACCTGCAAAGGCAGGCACAATCCAGAAATATTTAGGCAAGAATTATAAGGTTTTAGCATCAATGGGTCATGTGATTGACCTGCCAAAGAGCAGTCTTGGTGTTGATGTCGAAAATAATTTTGAGCCGAAATATATTACAATACGAGGTAAGGGTGATTTGCTTTCCAGCTTGAAAAAGGAAGCAAAAAAATCAGACGAAGTTCTGCTTGCGACTGACCCTGATCGTGAGGGAGAGGCAATAAGCTGGCATCTTGCGCGTGCATTGGATATTGATCCGAAGTCAAAATGCCGTGTAACATTTAACGAGATTACAAAAACAGCGGTTAAGGAGGCTATAAAAGCACCACGTGCCATTGATATGAGCCTTGTTGATGCACAGCAGGCACGCCGTATTCTTGACAGAATTGTTGGCTATAAAATTAGTCCTATCCTTTGGGAAAAGGTAAAACGAGGCTTGTCGGCAGGTCGGGTACAGTCTGTTGCAACTCGTCTTATATGTGACAGGGAGGAGGAAATATTGAATTTCGTCCCCGAAGAGTATCATACAATAGACGTTACACTTAAAAAACAAGACAGTACCAAAACATTTACGGCTTCATACTATGGTGAGGGCGGCAAAGAAAAGGGATTACCAACAAATGATGATGCACAGGCAATCTTAACGGATATTCTAAATGCACCATTTACAGTCGAATGGGTAAAAGAGGGAATTAAAAAACGCAATCCACAGCCACCTTTTACAACGAGTACACTACAGCAGGATGCATCACGTAAGCTGTCATATCAGGCAAGCCGTACAATGCAAATTGCACAGACATTATACGAGGGTGTAAACTTGGGAGGCAAGCTTGGCACAATCGGTCTTATTACGTATATGCGTACCGATTCATTAAGAATTTCAGATGATGCGTTAAATGAAGCATATGCATTTTTAAAGGAAAATTATGGCAGTGAGAATGTACATCGCAGACAGTATAAGTCAAAGAAAAGTGCACAGGATGCACA
>CADBPJ010000064.1 GCA_902796445.1 uncultured Ruminococcus sp.
AGGTATCTCATACCCTGTAGCACGCCAAAAAGCATACACAGGCTACTTTGACACAAGGCTTTTATCAACACCAAATGATATATTGGCGCTTGAGTATCTTCGTGCATGCAAGATTTTAAATGCTGATTTTACTCCGTTACCTATAAAGCGACATGGTGCTGACCATGACAGCAGAGGGGTCACAGAAACAATAGCAAGTGCCACCGAAATACGACGTATGCTTACAAAGGATGATGATGTATCATCATTTATTCCCTCTTACGAATTTGATATATATGATGAGAAAAGACTTGACACTGCCATAATTTCAAATTTACGACTTATCTCCGCTGATAGATTGGCAGATATTAACGAGGTATCAGAGGGACTTGAAAACAAATTTATTGCCGCCGCACGCGAGGTTTCTGATGTTAATGATTTATGTATGGCTGTAAAGTCAAAGCGGTATACGCTCAGCCGTATACGCAGAATTGCGTATTCATCACTGATAGGGCTTACCAAAGAGCTTGGCAATATGTACCCTACCTATATACGTGTTCTTGGTGCAAACGAAAACGGACGAATGTTGTTACGTGAAATGAAAAAGAAATCAACACTGCCTATAGTTACAAAACCTGCAGATTTTAAGGGAGATACAATTTTTGACTTCAACTCAAAGGCTGAAGATATATTTTCACTCTGCGGATATGATACACGTGCCGGCAGTGATTTGCGAATGACACCTATTATGATGGATGAGGTTTAATATATGAAACAAATTGTAACAGGAATACTTGCCCACGTCGACTCAGGAAAGACAACACTTTCCGAGGCAATGCTCTATAAAAGCGGTACAATCCGTACTCACGGCAGAGTGGATCACGGCAATGCATTCTTAGACACAAACGAAATAGAACGAGAAAAAGGTATCACTATATTTTCAAAACAAGCTGTTATGACTATCGGTGATACGACACTCACTCTCCTTGATACGCCTGGTCATATCGACTTTTCAACAGAAACCGAGCGTACGCTTAGTGTGCTTGACTACTGTATTCTTGTCATAAGTGGTGCTGACGGGGTGGAAAACCACACTAAAACACTGTGGAAGCTATTGGATAGGTATAATGTACCTACCTTTATTTTTATAAATAAAATGGATATATCCCATTACACAAAAGAGGAAATTCTTGCAGATATTCATAAGCATTTAAGTGAAAATGCAGTTTCTATATCTGATACAGACTCTCTTGTTTTATGTGATGAGGCTATAATGGAGGAATATTTAGAAAATGAAAATGTATCAGTCGACACAATTTCTGATGCAATATTGAGCCGTAATTTATTCCCTTGTTTCTTTGGTTCTGCACTTAAGCTTGATGGCATAACAGAGTTTTTAGAAGCTATTGATACATATACGAAAATGCCCTCTCTTAACAAAGATTTTGGTGCAAAAATATATAAAATAACGCATGATAATGACGGAAACCGTCTTACACACCTGAAAGTTACAGGCGGTGAACTGAAAGCCAAAACGTTATTGGAATATAATACAGACGATGGAGAAAAACAATCTGAAAAGGCAGATACACTGCGTATATATTCAGGTGAGAAATACAATTTAACCGATACTGCAACTCAAGGTATGATATGTGCCGTTACAGGTCTTACAAAAACTGTTGCAGGAATGGGACTTGGATTTGAAAACAATGCCGAAAAACCTGTTTTAGAGCCTGTATTAACTTATAAATTAGAAATCCTTGATAATACAGATATTCACACAGCACTTACAAAGCTACGTATTTTAGAGCAAGAAGATCCTGAGCTTCGTATTGTGTGGAATGAACTACTGCGTGAAATACATCTACAGCTTATGGGCGAAGTACAGATTGAGGTTTTACGCCGAATAATAGCTGAAAGATTTGATATGCAAGTAGACTTTTCAGAGGGGTCTATCTCATATCGTGAAACGATAGCTGATAAGGTTGAAGGCGTAGGTCATTTTGAGCCGCTTCGTCATTATAGTGAAGTACATCTCATATTAGAACCTGCCAAACGCGGAAGCGGTATTGTTATTAAATCTGATTGTAGTGAAGATTTACTTGATAAGAATTGGCAACGTTTGATTTTAACGCATATATCAGAAAAAACGCATACAGGTGTACTCACGAACTCGCCTATAACGGATATAAAAATCACACTTGCCTCGGGCAAGGCACATAAAAAGCACACAGAGGGCGGTGATTTCAGGCAAGCTACCTACCGTGCAATAAGACAAGGCCTAATGTCGGCAACGAGTATTCTTCTTGAGCCATATTATAATTTCACA
>CADBPJ010000065.1 GCA_902796445.1 uncultured Ruminococcus sp.
GTAAAGGAGCTTGTAGAAAACAGCATAGATGCAGGTGCTGATGTTATAACTGTAGAAATCAGGGACGGCGGAATATCGTATATCAAGGTTACCGACAACGGCTCGGGAATGAGCGAGGAGGATGCAAAGATATGCTTTCTTCGTCATGCCACAAGTAAAATAGCAACAGGCGAGGATCTTGATGCTATATATACCCTGGGCTTTAGGGGTGAGGCACTTTCAAGCATCGGTGCCGTAACGAAGGTAAGGCTTTTTACGAAAAAACACGATGCTGATATGGGCATTCTTGTCACGTGTGAGGGCGGTGAGATACTTTCCTCTGCTGAAAGCGGTATGAGTGACGGTACTGTGATTGAGGTATGCGATTTGTTTTATAACACCCCTGCAAGAAAGAAATTCCTTAAAAAGCCTGCAATAGAGGGCGGATATATTTCTGATTTGATGGGCAGATATGTGTTTGCATATCCTGAAATATCCTTTAAGCTTATACGTGACGGAAAAGAGATAATTTTCTCATCAGGCGATAATAATATAATAAATGCAGTGTATTCCGTATATGGCAAGGATTATGCGAAGAATATGCTTTCGGTTGATTATGAATATAACGGTATACGCATAACGGGACTTATCGGCAAGGGTACACTTTGCCGCCCTAACCGTAGCTACGAAACATTCTTTGTGAACAAGCGTTATATAAAAAGTGCCATTATGATAAGGGCATTGGAGGAGGCATATAAAAATCAGATAATGATTTCAAAGTTCCCGACAGCCATTATCAATGTGGAAATCCCTGCGGAGTTGGTTGATATAAACGTGCACCCGACAAAGCTTGAATGTAAGTTCTCAAATGAACAGGATATATATCAGGCGGTATTTCACGGTGTGAAGTCGGCGTTATACGAGTTGCCGAATGTGCCTGAAATAGATCATTCACCAAAGGAACATGAGGAAATATCAAATACGCACTCAGAACAACAATCTATAGAGGATTTATTTCTTCAAAAGCTTCGTGAAAGCAAAATGAAGAATGAAATGCAACAAAGAACGATAGTCGAGCCTACAAAGCCTGTTGAGGCTGTGGCAGAACAAAGAAGTGAAGTGGCATTTGTGCCTGAGCCAAAGACAGAGGTAATAGAAAAAACTGAAGTGCAAAAGAAGAAAATGGTTGATGTAGATGAGTTTGCAATGATAGATTTTGCCTTAGAACAGGCAAATCGCAGAAAGAACTCTTACAGGGTAGAGTCTGCATCGAATAAAGTAGATAAAAATACAGATGAAAAAGAAGAAACCTGGCGTGACTATTTTGACAGGAGAATGAAAGAGGAAGAGGAAAAGCTTGAAATAAACAACCCGTTCAGAGATGGATATTTCAGGGTAATAGGTCAGGTATTTGACACGTATATATTGGTGGAGAAGGACGACAATCTCTTGATGATAGACCAGCATGCGGCACATGAGAGACTCAACTATGAAGCATTAAAAGCTGAGCTTGCCGAAAACGGAATTGTCCCGCAAATGATATTAGAGCCTATAGAAATAAAGCTCCATCCCAACGAATGTGTTGTCTATGAAGAAAACAAGGCGGATTTTAAGGAGCTTGGTTTTGAAAGCTGTCTTGATGGTGATACCGTATCCATAACGGCTCTCCCTGGTGACATTGGCTGGAGTGAAGGTGAGCAGTTGTTTGTAGAACTGTTGACGCAAATGGACGAAATGAAGAATACAATAATAAGCGAGAAAAAGGAACGTCTTTTGTATACCATTTCATGTAAGGCGGCAATTAAGGCGAATATGAGGATAAGCAATATAGAAATGGAAAAGCTGGTGGAGAAAGTGTTTAAGCTTGAAAATATAAACACCTGTCCTCATGGCAGACCTATAGTAATATCAATGACAAAAAAACAGATTGAAAAGGATTTTAAGAGAATAGTATGACGAAAATACCTTTAATTGTTGTCGCAGGCCCTACAGCATCGGGAAAAACCTCTCTTGCCATTGATATTGCGAAAACCTTAGACGGTGAAATAGTATGCGCCGATAGTATGCAGATATATAAATATATGGACATTGGCACGGCAAAGGCAACACGTGATGAGCAGGCACAGTGTCCGCATCATTTGATGGATATAGTTGAGCCTGATTGTGAATTCTCGGTTGCTGATTATACGGAGCTTGCACATAAGACTATTTCAGATATTGTATCACGCGGCAAAACCCCAATAATGTGTGGCGGAACAGGGCTGTATATTGACAGCGTTGTAAATGATGTGGAGTTTGGCGAGTTTGAAAATGACTATACATTAAGACGTGAGTTAGAGGAACTTGCAAAGAAAGAAGGATCGCAAAGGCTTATAGATATGCTTTCGGAGTTTGATCCTTTAAGTGCAAAGAAACTCCACCCGAACAATTTAAAACGAATTATCCGTGCTATAGAATTTTATAAGGTGTCAGGTATTCCTATCTCTGAACATCAGCATATGACTAAGCTAAAGGAAAGCCGATATAATGCGGTAGAGTTCATTATAGATCGCGAAAGATATGAGCTTTATGACAGAATAAACAGACGTGTTGATATTATGATGGACGAGGGACTTGCGGATGAGGTTAAGACGCTGATGGATAGGGGATATTCCCCAAAACTCAACTCCATGCAGGGCATAGGCTATAAGGAACTCATTGCGTACTTTAATGGAAAATCAACACTTGATGAGGCGGTTGATGCAATAAAGCAGAACTCACGCAGATATGCAAAACGCCAGCTAACCTGGTTTCGACGTAACGAAAATATTCATTGGCTTTCACCTGATAATGCATTAGAAGAAACTTTAAGGACACTAAAATAAAGGGCATGATTTTGCCCTTTATTTTTTAAAGTAATCTGAAAAGAATATATAAATCAGGGCGAGCAAAAGCAGCTTATCGTTACACTCGTTAAAAATCAGTAATGCTATTACACTCAGTAATATTAAATCGTCTGACTTTAACCCTGAAAGAGGAAGTAGTTCTTCTTTTTTTTGTTCTTTTTTTATGGATTCCGTGTTTGGGGGCGGCAATGGCCTGTGTTCGGGTTCAATGACGGGCTGTGGCATATTGTTAACACTATATGACCGATACATTTATATTACCCCCTTGAATAAATCGGATAGCTCCGACAATTTAAGCATTTTAACGGCACTGTCAATGGTTGATTGACGGTTGCTGTTCATATAGGGCTTCAATGACATTAAAAGCCTCGTCCTGTCATCATCGCCCGACTTTGACATACGGCTCATAATGGATTGTGCCATCATCAGCATTTCAGGTGAAAGGGCAGGAGATTCGTTGTTTTTGCTGTCATTCTTTTGAGGCGTATTATCCGAATTGTCTTGTGGAGCATCGGAGTTTAATATTTTCATAATTCCGCTGAGTTTATCATCGGCATTATCGCCCAAAAGACCTTTTAACGTATCCATCATATCTGCCATTATCGTGAAACCTCCGTTATTTTAGCAGTTTTAAAATATCTTCTTTTGTCAATCCGTTGAGTCTATTCTTCACCTTGTTAGGGTCCAACTGCATAAATTGATTAAGAATATTCTGCTTATCTTTACTGCTTAGATTTTTAGCGGCATTTTTGCCCTGACTTGAGTTGAGAAAATTGTTTATCTGTTGTAAGTCATCAGAACTAAGATTTTTAAAAAGTTCATTCATATTCATAAATATTACTCCAATCTGTCTTATATGCTATTCTATAATATGCAATATAAATATAAATGTGAACTTAAAAAAGAGAGTCATTACTTGTCAATATTTGACTGTGTAAATTAACGTAAAATTTGTGAATATTTAATAAAAACCTATTGCATTATTAACAAAATGGTGATATAATATAGTTGTGTTAAAAATTAACACAACTATATTATATACACATAGAACGGAGGAATTTATTATGGCAAGATTTACTTTACCGAGAGATTTGTATCATGGCAAGGGTTCGCTTGAGGCATTGAAGGATTTCAAGGGCAAGAAAGCGATTATCTGCGTGGGCGGAGGTTCAATGAAACGTTTTGGTTTCCTTGACAGAGCTATAGGCTACTTAAAGGAAGCAGGTATGGAGGTCGCTCTTATTGAGGGCATTGAGCCTGATCCTTCGGTTGAAACAGTTATGAGCGGTGCAGAGAAAATGCTTGAGTTTGAGCCTGATTGGATCATTGCAATGGGTGGCGGTTCGCCGATTGATGCGGCTAAGGCTATGTGGATTAAGTATGAGTATCCCGATGTAACATTTGAGGATATGTGTAAGGTGTTCGGTATTCCCGAACTTCGTAAAAAGGCTAAGTTCTGTGCAATATCATCAACCTCAGGTACAGCTACGGAGGTTACCGCTTTTTCAATCATTACAGACTATCAGAAGGGTATAAAGTATCCTATCGCTGATTTTGAGATTACGCCTGATGTAGCTATTGTAGATCCTGATCTTGCTGAAACAATGCCGCAAAAGCTTGTTGCACATACAGGTATGGATGCAATGACACATGCTGTTGAGGCATACGTATCAACTGCTAACTGCGATTTTACTGATCCTCTTGCAATATTTGCAATTAAGATGATTCAGAGCGATCTTGTCGACTCATATAACGGCGATATGACAAAGCGTGATACAATGCATAATGCACAGTGTCTTGCAGGTATGGCATTTTCAAATGCACTTCTTGGTATTGTTCATTCAATGGCACACAAGACAGGTGCTGCATTTGCTGA
>CADBPJ010000066.1 GCA_902796445.1 uncultured Ruminococcus sp.
ATACCGATATTATTCTTTCTTTCTGCCTTTTGTAGCATATTTGCTGTTATTTCATAGATAAATTCAATAGAGGTATCTGTTGAGTTTTTTACTCGCATGTTGGCTTTGCCGCCAAAAAACTTAAACATTACGGCAGAAATAGGAGCCTCTTTTGTGCGGCTACCTCTGATGATTACAAGCATACGATTGTTGTTCTTAATTGCACCCAAGATAAGTAAAATCACGAACACAAAACCACTACCGATACCTGCAACAATAAAATCGCCCACACCGCAACAAATACCCACAATTATTGTCCAGAATATATAAACAGTATCTCTTGAATCCTTAATTGCCGTTCTGAAACGAACAATAGAAAGTGCACCCACCATACCAAGGGAAAGTGCTACATTGTTTCCGATAACCGTCATAACCATTGAGGTAAGGACTGTTAAAACAACGAGCGATACATTAAATTTTTTACTGTAAATAGTTCCTCTGTGGGAAATCATATATGATACGAAAATCAAAAATCCCAAAACACCTGAAACTATAATATTTGCTGCAATCTGTTCCCACGAAAGTGTTGTTTGATCTTTAATTAGATTAAAAATTTGACTTTTCATTTTCAAACTCTCCTTTGTTTATACTTCATCATAGCTTTGTTGTCTTGCCAAAGCATATTTACTTACCGATAGTTCACTTTTGTTTATACTGTTTATAAACTGCCTGATATAGTCAAGCAGAAATCCGTTGAACTTTACTTCAAGCACTACATTAAACTTATCCAAAACCGGGTACATCACAAGATTTTCCGAAAATAAATCAAAATTGGTTTCTGTTGCCACAATATTGTTATCGAATGTAATCCTGATTTTATTTTCCTTTGCTATGTACGCCTTTCGGTTATACTGGACAATCGTTTTCGGTCTGTAACATTTATAATGCATAAGCCCATAACACTCTTTGGCAAAATCCTCTTCATAATTTAATAAAACCTCGTATTTACCTCTGATAAGTGCTTCTGCATCCATTTTTGTCATTCTAAGTGATCGTTTTTTCTGTGATGCTCCTTGCTTTTGTTTCATTTCAAGCATCGCAAAATCGCTTTTGGGGTCATATATCCGAAGCCTGATCTTACGCCTTGTTTCAACACCTTCGAGCTTTTCGAAAAAATCATCATCATATACCGTATCAAAATAGAGCGACCTTATTATGTATCCGTCTGTTCCGTTATGCTCATCTTGTATCATAAGCATATCAAGATAATGAGATTTATTCCGAAACTCATCAATATTTATTAAAAATTTCTTTTCCTCTCTTGTTACAATATTCATATTATTCTCCTATAATAAAACAAAAGCTGCACAACAAATATACCTTAATAAGGTTAATTCAGTAATGCAGCTGGACTGGCATAGTATAAAACCTTAGCCTCTTCGCTTTGCGTCACCGCTTTTCAACGGTTTTGCCAAATATTTTATATTATTATACACTTGTTTTCTTATATTGTTTTTCTTCCTTCATTTGATACATTTTTTCGTCAGCTCTCGCTAATGCTCGTTCAAATGCATTATTTTCATACAGGTCAACATCTGAATAACCTATAGATACACTGCAGCCAAGTGCGGTGAACTCTTTTGTTTCATTAATATTATCATCAATTGATTTTAAAAATTCAGGATCAATATCCAAGGCTATAACCACAAACTCGTCACCGCCCACTCTATAAACTACACACCCCGAATCAAAAAAGATTCTTTTTAGTGCAGTAGCAACATTTTTCAGAAGCTCATCTCCTGACTTATGGCCCATTGTATCATTGACATTTTTAAAGTTGTCAATGTCTATCATAATAACAGAGACCCTGCTGTCTCTTGGTAAATTTCTTTCCAGATTATTGGCATTCTCCATATATGCCATTTTGTTTTTTACTTCTGTAAGGGCATCAACATACGCTATTTTATGCCATTTCTTTTCTTCAATTAATTGCTCATTCAAGATTGACAATCGTTTTTTCTGGAGCAAGTTCATAAGAAATGTGGTATGAAAAGACAGTACGGTAAGAACCATAAATACATATACAGGAAGGTATTCCGGCCTTTTTATCAAAGGTACAGGATATGAAGCCGACAGAACAAGCATTATATAAATCATTGCTGTTGACAAAGCGGTTATGCCCCATCCATCCTCAACTGCAGACATAAGCTCTCTGTAACGTTTGAAATAACCGTTTCCCTTAAAATAAACAAAAAACATTATTGTACATACTAAAACAGAGCTAATTGTCTCGGTTATCTCTCCGCCGATAATTCCTATGCATCTTGAAATGGCAACAATAGCAAGGGTTATCGTATCCAAAAAACAGAATGTAACAAAAAACCTAAAATCTTTATACTTTGACAAAGCAAAATAAAGTATAAATGTTGGTATGGTGACACATATAAACGATCCCAGTGCTTCGGGTAAAATACCGAAATATGTACACGCAAAAAATGTTATCAGAATAATTGCCGATCCAACATACATAAGAGTATAATATATCGGGCTTTCCTTTTTAGGTACCATAAGTTTCATAAAAATCAGTATATTAAAAACTAAAACAATTACTTCGCTAAAAAGTGCAATGGTGTGACTCATTATTTTCTCCTTGATCTCTTTTTCATGTCTCTTTATATTAAATTTTTTCAAATACCCACAGCGTATTATCTACTTCTTTACCTGTGGGTGCAAATGAATATACACTTAGTACAACCGTTTCGCTGTTGACCTTTTTATAGGTTATTTTGGGTATGTTTCCTTTCGCCAATTGACGCTTTATGGCGTCATAATTTATAAAGCTGAGCATAGCTCTATGAAAATCAGGATCAACCATATCCTCCACATATTTTGCAAAAATATCTTTAAAAGACTTTTCTGTCTCATTGTAACCTAGATATGTAGGCATAAGAATTCGGCATGCTTCATCGGTATTTAATGAAACTCTGTAAATACCGTTATACCTATCCTTCATAACATCTAAGAGCGTATCTATTTCACCTATGCCTGTTTTTATTACGTTGTACTCTGTGGCATCAGTTGCCGAAACACTCTTGTTTTCTTTGTTCTGGTAATACTGAGCTTTTGCTTCATACATTCTGATTTCTGCTTCTCTTACCATTTCTTCGGTATTGGTATTTTGTGCTCTGTAAGACACACCAATTGCAACATGGTAATCCATCGACTCAAGCTGTTTAGTCAGCATATCAATGCCTTTTTTTATATCATCCTGAGAGGAGTTCTCAGCAAACACTAAAAATTCATCGCCACCCATACGGTAAATGTACTGACCATAGAACACTTCCTTCAAGGAATTTGCAATATAGATAAGCATTTCA
>CADBPJ010000067.1 GCA_902796445.1 uncultured Ruminococcus sp.
TATTTGTTTTTGTGGTTATTAACATTATATCATACTTGGTTTGATTTTCCTATATTTTTTGTCACCCATCAATTGTATCACAACAAATATCACAAGAAAAGTGTCCGTATAAGAAGTGGTACATCATATATAAATGCGATTTCGTGAATAATATATATTGACATAAAAATATAAAAGTGTTATCATATAAATGGAAGATGAGGGGTAGCGATCGGTAATGCTTCATATAGTTGTGATAAATCGAAAGGAGCTTATTATGAGTGAAAGAGAACAAGCGAAAATGATTATTGACTCTCTGCCTGAATACAAGCTTGAAAAACTGCTTGTGTTTTTGCGTGGTGTAGCATTTGATGACGAAATTGAAGATGATATGTTTTGTGAGAAAATGTATCAGTATTATTTGAACAGTCCTGAAGATGAAAAAAATGATTTTGTTACATTTGAGGAACTTTTAAAAGAATGTGGGGTTTCTCGAGATGAATTATAAAACTGTTATTGAAAGAAAAGCAGAAAAATTCATTTTGAAATAACCAAAAGAGCAACAGTTAAGGATTTTATCGGCGATAAATAATTTACCTTCAACAGGTGATATAAAGAAAATCTCCCGAAACACAGCTTGATTTTGCAGTGTTTTAGGAGATTTTTTGTGCAATATTTTTTCAAAAGGCTATTTTGCTACAATCCCTTAAGAAATATTATGCTACTCTACTTGATAAAGTGATAGTACCGAAACCGACAACCTCAATTTCAAATGATGTCACAGGTGTCTCTGCTGTTGCATCAGCAACGATTACAGATACCAAGGTAGCACCCTCGGCATTTTCCCAGTTACTTCCTTTAAGAGGTTCCTCACTGTTCCAAGCATACTCAACACCCTTATATGCAAGCTTTGATACAAGACCGTTATTTGCACGATACAAAGCACCTAAGAAACGGGCAGTGTCATTCATAGCATGGGGGTTAAAGTTTGCGGTTGTATAAACACCGTTTATTGTTGCTGTGGTGTTTGTTTTGTCTACATCAACTGCTATATCTCCAACATATGAATAATCATCATACACATAAGCTTGTGCGGCTGTAATAAAACGGCTTAGATATTCACCGCGAGATATACTGCTACTACTGCTACTACCACCACCTGATGAAGGTCTTCTTGTAGGCTTGGGTGTAGATGTAGGCTTAGTTGTAGGTGCAGGTGCAGGCGTTGCTACACTGCTTTCGTTCTCGTTTTTAATTACATTAATTTCGGGTAATGTTGAATTATTATTCTCAACCTTTGCGTTTTCGGCAGTAACTGTAACGTTGCCTGTAACTTTTGCGTTATCAAATGTTACTTTTTTGTCTGTAGCTGCCTGTGTAATTAAAATGTTAGCTGATGTTGTTCCTGTAAGAGTAACATCACCTGATGCAACTAAAACGATGCCCTCTTGTGAGTTCAATTCATAGCTTCCTGGAGCATTTATGTACTGAACTACGGCACGATCAAGTACAGTCATTACTGATGCACGTGTCATTGATGATATAGGTGCTAACTGTGTGTCGCTAACACCATTAACAATGCCCTTTAAAATCATCGCCGCAACATATGGTGCCGCCCAATCGCCTATATCTGCCATATCGCTATAAGCAGACAAATCGGGATTTTCGATAGGCTCAATTCCTAAAGCACGTACCAACATAACCATTGCCTCCTGGCGGGTGATTGTTGCATCAGGGTTAGCCTTGCCGTTATCGCCCTGCATAATTCCTGCAGTATAGCAACGTAATACATAAGGTGTATACCACGCATCACTATCTACATCAGTGAATGGGTTTTTGTCAGTCTTTGAAAGACCGAGTGCGTTGGACAATATTGTCGCCATTTGCCCACGTGTGATTGATGCATCAGGCTCAAATCTTCCGTCATTGCCCTCTACAATGCCATACTCACTCCAACGGTCGATTGATGCTTCTGCCCAGTGACCTGCGGTGTCGGAGTAGCTTTCTCTTTCAGCTGATGCTACTAATGGAAGAGATGCTGCAATCATAGAACATGAAAGCAACAAGCTCAAAAGTTTTGTTTTTTTCATTTTTTTCATCCTCCTTAGAAATTATGTAGCATTAGTATAGCATACTATACAACAAATGTCAATAAAAATATACAATAAATGATAATTTTATTTCAATAATTGTATAGTATAATTAACATGAGGTGATTATATGTATAAATTAAGCGAGAGATTAAAAGAGCTTCGTAATCAGAATAATATAAGTCAGAATGCTTTAGCAAAGCAGATGAATCTGACGCGGGCAACCGTCAATGCGTGGGAAATGGGAATAAGTAGTCCTAATGCACAATCCCTTATACTTTTATCTCAATTCTTTAAAGTATCTGTGGATTATTTATTGGGAATAGATAATACGGAGACTGTTGATATTACATTGCTTAACAAAGAAGAAAAAAATATAATATACAGCTTGGTAAAATACTTTGATGAATTAAAATAAAATATAAAAATCCTGTTGTGTAATGTATAAATGTATCATCATCAAAAAATCCACGCCTTAGCGTGGCAATATTCAGTATAGATAATTATATATATATTTACACTCAATATATTTTATATTAGTATAGATAGAGTTTGAAATATAAACCTCTGTAGGTTTCTTATATAAACCTTTAGATACCCAAAATCAAACCTACAGAGGTTTGCTCAATGCAGGCGGAAAAAGTTTTCCACAGCCTTATCCACACTTTTTCCACAGAGTTTTCCACACTTCTTTGGGCGAGTACAGTCCATAACGTATATACGTGCGGGTTTGCCTAAGCCCTGCTTTTTCTTATAGATAAGACCGCAACCCGTTTCGGTGTCAAGCTCTTTAAATAAGTCAATCGCCTTGTTTTTGCCGATATTAAAGTATTCCATAACGCTTTCAACTGAAAAATAGATATACGTCCGCTTATCCTTGTCAACCCAGCCGTTTTTGACCGACAGGCTCATTCTGTCAAGCAAGAATGAATAGAGCAGCTTTGCTCCGTATGATACCTCTTTAAATTGCGGCTCAGTAAATAAGCATTTTGGTATTATTGCAAAGTCTGTGTATTCTGCTCCTGTGTAGTATTCAAATTTCGTTTCCATTTCTGTCCACCTTTCTTTTTTTCTTCATTGTATCACAAACATTTGAAAATAAAGCGGACATAATTCTTTAAAAGCGGACAAAATGTGTTGAAATTTGTCAGAGATTGTGGTAGAATATATTGTGGAAGGAACAGCGAGAACTGTGGACGACTTACTCCTATACTCCATACACCATCGGTTGATGAGAGGAGGTGGGAGATTATGAAACATAAAATTATAATTTCGGTTATAGTGTTCATAATTGTCTTGCTTCTTTGTACTACAAAAGTACATTAAAGCAGAACATAAAAAAGCCGCCCATTAAATTTGCCCCTGAGCGGCTTTAAAAGCTATACAAGGAGCAGGTCGTTTGCGACTGTTCCTTCTTTGTATCTTTATTATATACGATTTTTGATTGTTTGTCAAGTGATTTACTTTATTTAAATAAGAATATAAAAATAGATAGAGAACGAACGAAAACCGTCAGTGGCTATACATTGGTAGACAGTGGCGGTTTTCTTTTTGCGAAAAATGTCGGACGGTTTTATATGTTCGACAACCGCTTTCGACATATTCCTGTATGTGTATTTGCTATAATGCATATGATATACACAGAAAGGAACGAAACAAACGATGAAACCAAACATAAAACCAACCATAAAACAAATCAAAATACCTCACGTAAAAAAGCCGTACATAAAAGAGCTTGTCCCGTCACTCCTTCTGCTTTTAGTATCACGCGGAGCGGTAATGGGAATGTCGCCCTTTGCATTGGGATTTTTTGGTGCAACATATAACAAGCGGACATCATATATAAGCGTTTTAGCATCACTTGTGGGTATTGCAACATCACTTGGTATTTCATCCGTACCCAAATACCTTATAGCACTATCATCATGCCTGATATTTTTCAGGTTCAATAAAAGGCAAACTACCCTCATAAACTCCCTTGGTGTCGGATTGTCACTTTTACTTGGCGGTGCGGTTTTACTCCTTGCGGATTTTCGCGGAGTATTTGATATATTCCTGCTAATTACGGAAGCTATAACATCATCTCTTATGTACATAATATTTATAAAAGCAAAATCCGTTACCGACAATTTCGGGAAACGTCGGGGAATGACAGATGAGGAGTACATAGCCTCATCAATAACCGTTGGAATTATAATCGCAGGTATGGGCGGGATAGAATTTCGTGGTATAAGCCTGTCTGCTATAATGGCAACATACGTTGTTCTTATATCATCTCTTAATGCATCTCTTACTACGTCTGCGTGTACAGGTCTTGCAATCGGGTTTACAACATCTATGGCAACGGGCGGGAGTGTTGTTATGATGGGCATATATGGATTTTGTGCGTTATTTGCAAGCTTTATGAATAATTATAAGCGTGCAGGCTGTTTTATCGGCTATATTTCGGCAATGTCGGTTATGCTTATATATACACAAGCCTCATACAGTATACCGCAGGGGATTTTAAACGCAGTAATCGGCGGAGGCCTCTTTTTGGTGACACCGAGAGTTGTCGGTGAGTATATGCGGAGCTTTTTCACAAAATCAATGCAGGTAGAGGCAGTAAGCCCCACAAATCGTATGCGTGAGTATTTATCAATGCGGCTGAGTAAAACCGCTCAAACGTTTGAGAGCCTGTATGAGTGCTTTTTCTCAATGTCTGAGGGACGGCTTAAAAAATACTCTGATGATATGGGTATTATTCTTGACGAAACTGCCGAGCGAGTATGCGAAGACTGTAAAATGTGCGGTAAATGCTGGCAGGCGGATTTTCGCAAAACGTATAAGAATATGCTTGAACTCATAGGCATAATTGAGAGTGAGGGAATACTTAATATAGATAATGTACCTCCGCATTTTGGCGAAAAATGCGAGAGGACACAGGAGTTTATACGTGAGCTTAACCACGTGTATGAATTGTACAAGCGTGACGTACTGCGTCGCGGCGATGCTATCACCACACGCAACCTCATATCTATGCAGTATGATGAATTAAACAAGCTGTTTTTGGGTATGTCAAGAGATGTTGAGGAAGGCTTTGACTTTATAGAGGACAAGGAGGAGGAAATAGTCACCGAGCTTGACAAGGTGGGAATTGTCCCGTATGAAATAAGCGTAATCGAAGGCACAGCGGGCGTGTGCGAGGTGTATTTAAGGCTTCCCATCACTGCTTCACACTCTGTTGTTGAGGGAGTGCTCTCGCACGTGTTAGAGAGGGCAGTGTCCTTTACGGAAACTGAAAACGGACTGTCAAAATATACATCGGGCGCTGTCTATACAGTGGAAAAGTCGCTCCTGCAGCTGCCGCGTGACGGATTTGGCGTAAACGGCGA
>CADBPJ010000068.1 GCA_902796445.1 uncultured Ruminococcus sp.
AATAAGTGCGGCAGTGATGATTACTTTTGCTATCTTTTTCATATAGACAACCTCCTTATATTTATAATCTGCCTATATAAATTATATCATACAGTTTAGCAGTCGCCCAGCCCCTTGCTACTCTAAAAACGCCGAAATATCGCGGCTCTGCCTGTGAGAAGCGCCCAAAAGTGAATCGACATTTGATTTTATGATGTCAATTTCAGCGGCCTCCGATTTTGTTTTTTTGTATTCTTCGTATAAGATTTCTTTCTCTTTTGATAGTTCGGAATACGATTGTTTCAATTCTTTTATAGGGGGATATTTCGATTTCTTTAATTCTCTTAATGCGGCTTCATATAAAATAATCTCGCTTCGGTGCTTTTCTGCAAACTGTGCCTTGTTATTAGATTTCTTGTATCTCTCAATTATGGGCTTAAGCCTTTTATATGTTTCAATATTTTTGATAAGTAGTGCAGTTTGATTTATGCGATTTTCAATATCCTTTATCCTTTCGCTTATGCCGTCAAAATCCTTGTGTTTTTTCTCAACCGATTTTTCTAATTCTTCATAAGTTGTAATGTTATTATCGGTCAGAAAATTAAGAGTTTTAGCAGCTTGTTTCAGATTATTGATTTTAGCCCAATGTTCAAATCCTTTGCTTTGTTGTGCTTTGATGTTGTTTTGAATATCTATTATAAGGTTTATTCGTTTTTCAATTTTAGGTGTTGATATTTTCTTCGACCTTCCGGCAATGCGTTCCTTTAATGCCTCTATCGTATATTCTTCGCCGAGAGATTTTGAACGGATATATTTTTCTTTTCCGTCTGCACAAAACGATACATTTTTATTTTGCCTTTTTACTCTGTACCCTTGCTGTTCTATAAGCAGCAGCAAATCATCAAAATCCTTTGCTTGAGGAATGAGAACATCAATAGTGCTTTTTAGTTGAGCTTTCCAACTTTTGCCCTGCTTATATGCAGTATATTCAATATAACTTTTGCCTTGTCCCTTTGGATTCCGTATAACCGACAATCCGTATTCTTCGCATATTCTATCACTTGTTCGTCTGATGAAGCTATACGATTTTTTATTGGATTGATATTTTTTGTAATCTACGAATGAAACAGCGTTAAATATAATGTGGTTGTGTATATGTCCTTTATCTATGTGCGTTGTTAGTACAAATTCATATTTTCCGCCCAAAACTTCCTCTGCAAGTTTCATACCGATTTCGTGAGCTTCCTCCGGCGTGGTTTCTCCGGGCTCAAAGGCTTGTATCAGATGTCTTGCTAATTGATTTCCCCAAAAGCAATTTGATTTATCTCTTGTCCAGCCAAATTCAATATCCGCAGTTTCAGGCGTGCAGCCATAAGAGGACACAAGTAATTTTTCGTCTGTCTTTTCGGGATTGAGTATATAGTCAAGTGCAAGATTTAACGTAGAGCGAATAGGATGCGTCTTTGTAATTGCCATATCTCGTCAAGCCTTTCCTTTATATCTGAAATATCCTCGCGGTATATCGAACTTGTGGAATTGATACGCTTTGCAATTTGATTGATGTTTCTACCGATAGCAGATAGTTCATTGTTCATTTGTTTTATGTTCTCTGTATCAAGATAAATTACAAAACCGTCAATCGCCATTTTGCGAATATAAGCACCCATTTTGTTAGTTTGGAGTTGCGCCATTTTCAGTTCAATCAATTCTTTTTCTTCTTCATTTACCCATACTTTCAGTTGAATGTTTCTTTGCCTGTTAGCCATATTTTCACCTCTTTTTTTAGTCAATAAGGGTTTGGGATTATCCCAAGATGTTTTGCTCATTTCGGCAGGGCGGAAATGAACGCAAAAATCGTAAGTGGGTACTCACTTACTGTGCTTGCTATTACCCCATAAAGTTACTTTAACCCCGTTTACTTATAAACGATAAAATCTATGATTTTACAACTTTTTCTTGATGAAAAGTTGTTTTTTTACGCCTTTCGGCGTTCATTATATGAAAACCGAAAAGGAGGCGGTATTATAGCATAATGACAATAGCTGCTAAACGCAGCAATTCCTTTAATAATCAATATGACGAAGAAAAAGCAGATTATTGACAACTTCGTAGAATATTATTATGTTCGTGTTAAAATAATAATATAAATCAAGAAAGGAAGTTGTTAGTATGACAATTACAAAAAATCTCATTGAAAAATTTAAGCAATATTTAATCGAAGAAGAAAAAGCCAGCGCAACACTTGAAAAGTATATGCGTGATATTACGGCATTTTTCGTATGGCTCGCAGGTGGTGAGCTTGACAAACTCAAGGTGCTTGGGTACAAGGAGTATTTAATAAA
>CADBPJ010000069.1 GCA_902796445.1 uncultured Ruminococcus sp.
AACTTTGGCTGGATATCGGTATTTTGGCTTTTAATTGGATGTTGTTTTTTTGCAGGTATAGTTTGGTGCATATATATTTGTGTAAGAAATATTCTATGCGTTCGAGAAAGACAATCGTTGACGAAATAACACTCAAATTGACAGAATATAATTGAGCGATTTTATATAAAAGTCGCACAAAATGCAGGTGCCATACTCGGCTCCTGCATTTTCAATATAATTTATTCAATTATTTTGCCGTCGGTTGATATTGTAACGACTTGCCAAGGAATAAATTTTCCACTGTCTTCTATGGCTTTTTTTGCCGCATTTTCTATGCCGCCGCAACAAGGGACCTCCATACGTACTATTTTTACACTTTTAATATTGTTGCTTGCAATGATTTGTGTCAGTTTATCACGATAGTCACCATCGTCAAGCTTTGGGCATCCGATAATAGTAATATGGTTGCGTATAAATTCATTATGGAAATTACCATAAGCATAAGCTGTGCAATCTGCCGCAATCAAAAGATTTGCATTGTTAAAATACGGTGCGTTTACGGGAACAAGCTTTATCTGGCAAGGCCACTGCATAAGCTGACTTTGCACGCTTTGTGTCGATACTGCCGTAATTGTTTCTCTTTTCAATGCTTTTGAGTGTGTACCCGGGCATCCACAGGGAAGTGCGTCAGCACTCTTTTTAAGTTGTGCTTGTTTTACGGCCTCCTCGTCATACGCAGGTGCCTCACGCTCTTCAAAGCTGATAGCATCCACAGGGCAGGCAGGCAAGCAATCTCCAAGACCATCGCAATAATTCTCTCGCACGAGCTTTGCTTTTCCGTCTATCATATCAATAGCACCCTCGTGACAGGCAACAGCACAAGCACCGCAGCCATTGCATTTTTCTTCATCTATTTTAATTATTTTTCTAATCATTATTGAATTCCTCCTTGATTTTATAGCATAATTATAATATAATATTTGTATAAAGTATGTTGAAATTTCAACACATTGGAGAAAAATATGCGAAAATTTTTGAATGTATTTAAAAAATGTCCTTTATTTTTTGATGTATCTGACGATGACATTATTACAATGCTCGGCTGTCTAAAGGCAAGAACAGATATATTTGATAAAAATTATACTATTTTATCTGAGGAGTCTCCTGCAAAATATATCGGCATTGTGTTATCAGGTTCGGTACAGATAACACAAACGGATTATTACGGCAACAGAAGCATTTTAGGCAATCTATGTGAAGGGGAACTGTTTGCCGAGGCGTTTGCCTGTATGCAAATGGCCTCTATGCCCGTATCGGTCGTTGCTAATGAGAAAAGCAACATTATGTTTATTGATTGCAATCATATTTTGCACACCTGCCAAAACGGATGCCCACATCATCAGCAATTAATTTATAATCTGATGAAGGTTTTGGCTTTAAAGACCGTTATGTTTCAACAAAAAATCGAGGTTATATCAAAGAGGACAACCCGCGAAAAGTTGCTCACATATCTTACAACTTGCGCTAAAAAGAATAATAGAAACAGCTTTAAAATTCCGTTTAATAGACAAGAACTTGCAGACTACCTTGAAGTAGACCGCAGCGGATTGTCCGCCCAAATCAGTAAACTGAGAAAAGAGGGTGTTTTGGAATGTAGAGGAAATTATTTTAACTTGTTATAATTTTGTTTTTATTACATGAGAGAAAATTGAAATTTGTGAGCTTTCATAAAAAGGAGCAAGCGCTATCACTTGGTCTGATACAATCGTCTTTTCATCACTTGTATAGAGATGCACACAGCAGTCAGAATTACTGATGAAAACTATATCAACCATTTAACTCTTTTGCAGATCTCAAGATAATTATAATTGTTCATATAATGACATTATGTAAGCAGATAATATTCATAAGGCTATAGCATACAGGAATAGCGAAGCTTGGGCAAAATGATATTTGGCAAAATGTTTGATCCAAAAAACAGTATGTACTGTAATGTCCATAAAATTTTTTAAATGGGAATAGATTATTTGTTAATTGAAGTTTAATGACGAGTCTTGAGCATAAAATATCTTGAATTATGAAAAAAAATATAGTATAATGAGGATAAGAATTCCCAAATTACAAGGATAATGCCTTCTCTTGGGTTTTAATAAAAGCGAATGGAACGGAAAGAAAAATTAAAATCGTAATTAAAATAACAAAAACGTATGATTTTTCAAAATCTTTGATATAGAATGGCGGTGACATTATGGCATCAATGTGGAATCCATGGCGGTGTTGTCACAAATGCAGTGACGGCTGTTTGCATTGCTATATACATAAAGGCGATGCAAAGCGTGGCATTAACACAGATGAAATTGTTAAAACAAAAGATTTTTCAACACCCGTAGAGAAGAAGAAAAATGGCGAATATAAAATGAAATCGGGGCTTGTTTATCTATGCTTTTCTACCGATTTTTTTATTGAAGAGGCAGACAGTTGGAGAAACG
>CADBPJ010000070.1 GCA_902796445.1 uncultured Ruminococcus sp.
AAGCTGCAAACGGTTTTTATCCTCATTTATGACAGCTTCGCCGCCGTTAAATTTCCAGCCAACAAACTCCGTATTCTTATTAGCCTCAAGGTTTTCAATACGCTTTTTGATACGGCGTATTTCCGCACCGTTGTTTGTGATGCGATAGGAAGGGAACGGCTGTTTATCCCAAGAATATGATTCTTGCACCCGTGCATCAAGCTTTGCTGCAAGCTCGTCCGAGATACCATCGCAGCCTTTTGTTGTACCGTTTTTCTTGTAATAGGCATTTGCCTTTTTCATAAAGCCCTGTTCTTTTTCGCATTTTTGCAGCTTTTCCGTCAGCTTTTCGATAGCCTGTGGATCGTCGCTGCTGATAATGTTATTTTTGTAACTCATAATCGTGTCCTCCTTATGTTCCGAATAATTCTTTAACAATTCTGTCTGCTCCCTTGATGAGTCCTACCAAAACGAGCATATTAAATATTACCTCTCCGATATATTTCCATATCATCGTGACGGTCGTTATACTTGTATCCAGTGTTGGGGTACTGCTTGATGCAAATGCCGAGAATATGATACAAGACAGCACTATGACTGCACCCTCCATACATACACCGACATACGATTTCAAAAACGATTTTCCCATAAATGCCGTTGTTTCGCCGGCAAATGAAGATAGCGGAACCGGCGCTATAGCCGTATAGATATACAGCTTAAAAAATCTGCCGTACACGGTCATAATCATAATAAAGGAAAGTACGGTTATAAACAGGCTTCCGAGTATTGTTACAAGCCACAAAGGGATACTTGCCCAAAAGCCTGTGTCCTCGACTGCCTGTTCAATCGCTGCCGGAAGTGTAACCGAGGCTCCGCCGATACCGCCCAAAGAGCCTGCAATCTGTTCCACAATTCCGCCGCATATTGTATATATAGCCGTCATTAAATCCATTGCATAGGTTATAGCCACCTTTGCGGCACAAAAGCGGATAAAATGCTTTAAAGCATATTCGGGGCGTTGAAAATCCCTAAATGATGCCGTGCTTTTAAATATACTCATAGCAAAAAAGAGGACTAACAAACCAAGTCCGATAGCTTGCAGTCCTCCGTTTATGCCGGATATTACATTCCAAATTGCTCCGCCCTTGAAATTCTGCGGTGAAGTCGTCAAAAGCTGCCATATTTCCGTCATTTTGTCATTCCAAGTGGAAAACGCATTTTCAAGGTTAGCCACAATCCAATTATCGCTCAAAGGTAATCACCTCCAATTCTTGCTTGAAACGCAAAAACAGCCATAACCGCTTTATCAGCAGCTATGACTGTCTTTTTTTGTGTTATTTTGTTTTACAAAACCGATACTGTAAGATACATCAGAATAAATCGCTGTGTGTTCCCGTTCGGGTTAAAGCCAAAATTAAAAGTTCTTTTTCAATTCTGTAAACAAGCAGCCAATCGGGGAGAATATGACACTCACGGCACCCTGAGTAATTTCCGCTCAAAGAGTGATCACAGTATTTTTCCGGAAGTGTTTTTCCGTCTGCCAAAAGGTCAATGACCTCTTTCAGCAAAGTCATGTCATACCCACGCTTTTTTGCAAGTTTATAGTCTTTTTTGAATTTGGTGGACATCTCTATCGTGTATTTCATGCTTCCAAATCCTTAAAGAGTTCATCTGTACTTGTATATTTCTTTGCCGGGATTTTCCCGTTTATCATATCGTCAACTTCCTTCATTGCTGCCAAAGTTTCAGCATTTGGAATGTCAGTTGCTATCTCAAACGGAATTTTTCCCTGTCTGACAACTTGTCTTAAAAACATATTCATAGCAGTTGTCATATTAAGTCCCATATCGGCAAGCATTGCATCGGCTTGTTTTTTTAACTCAGTATCCATACGAATACTCATATTAACTGTTGCCATAAGATTACCTCCTCATGTTTAGTATATTCATTGTACCACAAAATATGTGCATTGTCAATACAAAAGAGGGGAAAATACGGCTGTTTAATATTCTTTTTTACATTACATTATCATATCCAGTATGTCTTTCGCAAATGCAATGATGACACCGCCAAAAAATGTCAGAAAACCGTTTGCTCTCTGCGATGCGTCGTGCGATTTTAAGGATAAACCTATCTGCACAACGCCAAAGCCAAGCAGAATGAAGCCGATAGCCTTAATTGCCGAAAAGATAAAGTCCGACAGGCTGTTTATGGTTGCAAGCGGATCAGCGGCAAATACCGTGCCGGAAAGAGCTGTCATCATGACCGCAAGTGCCGTAAGAGTAAGCTTAGCTTTCCTCAATATGCTCTGTGTCTTTCTGATTTTCATCATTGTTTTCTGTGTGTTCTGATTTTTCATTGTCTGATACCTCCAAATTTTCTTTTTGTTTTTGTTCCTGTGGGTTTACAAAGTCTATGGATTTTACATTGTCCCCGTCAACCTCCAATAGCTTGATATTTGATAAATCCTCTTTTATGGTAAAGGATAAATCGCTGCGCAGATATTTTCCCGATTTGCTGTGCTTGTACGGGATGGCTTTTCCGTCCGCTGTTTTTGCAATATTCGGATGGGACAGAATATCGAATTTCTTATCAATTAACGGTCTTTCCCCTCGAATAAAGATTAGTGCGTTGGAATTATCGAGCAGCCGAACCTCGTCAAGGGTTAAAAGCTCACGCCCTGCGTTTTGGTAGTTCGTGTTGCTTGAGCCGTGCTGTCCCTTTGTGATACCTCTTGTGCGTGTGTCAATGGTTTCCTTGCCGAGCATTTTTGAAATATATTCGTGCGTACTCTGTTCATTGCCGCCGAGATATAAAAGCGTGTCGCAGTTACCCGTAATGTTTTCCCAACTATCCTTGAACAGTGCCTTTAACTGTGCCATATTTTGAATAATGATGCTTACCGATATACGCCGTGAACGCATTGTTGCAAGTATTCGCTCAAAGTTATCCGGAAGTGCGACATTGTAGGCTAAGACGCCGACGCCTTACCGCATTTCTGCAGCAGGTTTTCGGCGGCTCGCCTCCGAACCGTACGTACACCTCTCAATGTATACGGCTCTCCATTTATCTAATAACCTACTTTATATGTATAATATCATAGCAGTCCTCACAGACTACCAGTGTTTTTCTTTTTTTCTTCCGCATAACATATTCCCACGGCGTTTTCTCCGTAAGTTCTGCCATGCTTCCGACCTGATGTATACATATGTTCTTGGTATGCTTTCTGCATAACTCACAAGTGCATTTATTATATCGTCTAAATATTTCTTTGGGCTTGTACATATGACTGTATTCGGGCATAATATCCACTTCGCCTGCGTATGCCTTTTTGACTCTTGTGAAGCCTTTATTATATAGCACTGCATATTTTGTACCGTGCACTGTTTCATACGGAACTGCGAATTCTTTATTTTTTGTGTATTTCAATTTTGCCTGTGTCATGGTAATCTTATATTTTCCCGCTATTGTTTTGTACAAGCTGTATTCCATGATATAGTAAAATTTATTTAGTACAGATACATTATTGGCTAAGCAGTAGTAGTTATACAGACCGCGTATCTGTTCGTTATACTTCAAAACCATTTCACTCGGTTTAAGATACATATAGTCATCACGTTGTAATGGTTTCCACTTTTCTTTTTCGCCGCGTTTATTGATAATTTTCAGTACACCGTATTGAAGCAGCTTTCCAAACCACTTTTCCTTGGGAACATACAGCTTTATTCTGTCGTTATAAAGTCGTGATTGTCCTCGTTTGGTTTTCTTCGTAGCAGCGTCCTTGCAAACAGTTATATCGTAGCTGAGGAAACGAGCCTTGTCCTTTCCACTGGTTATTAGAGTTTTTTCATCAGATAGTTCCAGCTTCAGTTTATCCTGCAAAAATCTTTTGATGTCCGCCTTTATGCGTTCAGCATCCTCGCGTGAGCCGATAACTCCTATTAAAAAGTCATCAGCATAACGAGTATATTGTATGCGTTTATAACTGTCATCCATTTGCTTCTTGCTCGGATATTTTTGGCTATCCCTTTTTAGGCGTTTTGCCTCTTTTATGCGCTCTGCTTTTTCATCTTCTGAGATTGTGTCCCATATTTTCCTACCAGCGTTGATGTATCGCTGATAAGTTGACTGTCGCTGACAATATTCGTTATTATGCCTTCGCGTCTTGCCCTGATTAAATACCTTTGCATATTCCTCAATATAGCTGTCAAGCTCATTAAGATATATGTTTGCCAAAATCGGGCTAAAGCCTGAGCCTTGTGCTACTCCTGAAAACGTGGCATTGTATTCCCATTTTTCCAGGTAACCCGCACGCAAAAATTTCCATATCAACTCAATAAATGCTTCATCCTTGATTCGCCTTCTTAATATCTCTATCAGAATATGGTGGTCGATTGTATCAAAATATGCTTTGATGTCTCCCTCAATAAACCAACGTATTCCCGTAAAATTATGCTGTATCTGCAACAGGGCAGTATGACAGCTCCGCGTAGGACGGAAACCATGCGAATAGTTGGAAAATGTGGGCTCATATATACTCTCAAGTATCATTCTGATTATTTCCTGCACCAGCTTATCATCAGATGACGCAATTCCTAAAGGGCGTTTTTTACCGTTTTTCTTTGGTATGTACACTCTTTTCACAGGATTAGGTTGATAGCTGTGATTTTTCAAGCTGTTAATGAGCTGTGTAATTCTTCTATTACCCAGTCCATCAAAAGTAATTCCATCTATTCCGGGAGTCATTGCCCCTTTATTGGCATAGATGTTTTGATACGCTTGCAGATAGAAATCATGGTTGTAAAGATTACGGTATAGTCTTTCATATCCATAGACTTCTTTATTACTGTGTTTTTGTAGGTTTTCCAAAATAACTTTCGGACTTCTCATAGTGTCTCACACACCTTTCCTAAAATATTTTGAATAGATAAACTGCCTCCCTTCGCCATGTGCGTGTCATTATCACGCTCAGACTACTATGAAGGCTCCGTGACCACATCGAATATTCAAATCCATTGATTATAGCTATATCTCAAGCATTTCGATATTAGGTCATCCACGTTTAGACTTAATTAAACATAGCCTGTTCTGTTTTCGGATACGACTTACGCTGTTTTCCGCTTATTGCGGTTAGTCGGCAATCGGATATGATGTACATATAGTTCGCCAACTCTATATGTACCGTTTGCCGCATAGCGTTTGTAGTCATCTTTCCGCTATGGCTGACGATAAAGCCCCTCCAGCTATCGTTGAAGCAATCAACCTTTATCCTCGTACAGAACTTTTACATAGATGTTCGTTCACAGCCTGATGACTGGCTGAATAACACCGTTACCGACGTGCTCTGGTCGCCATAGGGTTATCCCCATTTGGGTAAGTCGGTTTGTAATAGGTCTGTTCATATCTAACCTACCGCCTTGCCAAAGGCGGATTTCAATTAAGCCCACGCAGCGTGTGTCTCCCACACACTGCTTACGTGCGCAC
>CADBPJ010000071.1 GCA_902796445.1 uncultured Ruminococcus sp.
AAAACAAGCAAAATAGCCCTAAAAAAGAAAAAAGGACTGATATTTTTCGTATCAATCCTTTTGTTTCTTAATGTGTTGTGCTTCCTTGATAGATGCCACCACGGGAAAGTCAATAAAATCAAGGTTTTTTCGACTTTTGAGGCGGTTTTATGTGCAGCCAAAACAGCTACCTATTACTACGCAATTTTTATCTTAAAAAACCAAACCTGTTAAAATACAATGCAAACAGGTTTTCGTTATTTAACGCTGTACTTTCAGTAATGTATTCCTTTGCCTCATCGTATTTTTTTGCAAAGTCACTACAAAGCGACATCAAATATAAATACTGCGCCCTACGAAGCTTCTGCGGTTCGTCAACGAACGGAATGAAGAACGGTGTCGTCCCGAAATATCCGTTATCCTTTGTATGCTGAATCTTACTCCATTCTCTTAGGTATTTTGTCATAAGATGTTGTGCCTTTGTGGGCTCGCTGATATGCATAAATGATTTTGCCTGCCAATAGGGAAGCTCTTTGAGATGCATATTGCTGAAATACTCAATAGTTACGTTTGCAATATAACTGAAAATCTTATCTGCATCCGCTTTTTTACCCAAGCATTCAAGACAAAGCGCTTCGTGATATTTAAGAGGTATAAGTTTACAATGATTCCATATACCCGCGCCCAAAGATTGCGGAAGAACCTGTCCCTTTCTAAAGAATTCCACAGCTTCTGCAAAGTTTCCTTGGTCAAGTTCTGCTTTTCCTTTTACAAGGTATGCGAACATATACTGGTCTGCAATTGCGTGCTCGCCGCCTTCGCAAGGTACGAAATTGTGAGACATAAGTGTTTCTATTGCTTTATCCGGCAAAAATGCCTGATTATACGCCTTTGCAAGTTCTGTCAGAACATCATCACGACTTGTCCTATGGCTTATTATAAGGTTTATTTTTTCTGTCGGGTTTATTCCCATTTTATCCATAAGAACAACGGTTTCATAGAGCAGTTCTTCATCATCAGGTCTGCTGTCAAGCACTTCCTTCATTAAATCAAGCGACTCAGCTTTTCTTCCTAAATGGCTAAAATATGCTACCGCAAGATTTCTCTTGGCAATATAGTTATCTTTACACTCCTCCCAAAGCTCGGCAGCTTTTTCGTAGTGTAATTTATGATACAATAGGCAGCCAAGTAGCATTTTTGCATCGGCTTCGTCTTTTCTTGCGATTACGTCTTCTAATATCGCAATTTCTTCAAATCGCATAGGATAGCATGAACCAAGCTCTGCAGTTTTTGCTTTGCTGTAATACTCTGCACCATTTTTGCCAATCAGTGTTTTATAATATCCTATTGCATAATAAAGCATTTTTCTTCGGCAATCAAGGCGATTTTCTTCAAGGCCCGAAAGAAGCTTGACAATATCCTCATATCTGCCCATTGCTGACAAGTCGAAGGACATGTCAAGACAAGTCTGCACCGCATCACTGTCCATAGCTGTATAAAGATCGTCTTTTCCACCGATAAATTTCATCATATGGTCAAGGCTGTCTTTTTTGAGCTGATTATCGACAATAGCATCAATATTTTCCCCGAGTTCTATTTTCGCGATCGCAAGACAGGCAAGCGCCAGATTATTGTTTCTGCCGTAGTCAAGAGCATTTTCCGCGTGACGGACAGCCTCTTTATAATCTTTTCTCTTAATATCTATCATCGCGATTCGGGTCATTGCCTTAGCCACACAATCAGCTGCCCAATAAGCCTTGTAATAGAAATCATACGCCTTGTCGGTATCACCTTGAGCCTCAAGAATTCTTCCCATTGTGTAATATGCTTCGCCGCTTTGTGTTCTTTCGTTAAACAAGGTCAGCGCCTCAATAGCTCTTTCCGCATAACGCTTGGCACTGTCCAACACATAGCGGTTAAGCTCATACTTCGCCATAGCAATAAGCGATGGAATGTGATTGATGTTACGATTTAATGCCTCTTTCCAATAGCTGTCAGGAAGAACCGCAGGGTCGCGATATTGATCAACGTGAACGCCTGCAAGATATAATTCATCTGCGTTGTTCATACCCGCCGCCGACGGCATATCGGTAATTACATCGGGCATATTCAGCTTATCAAAGTCCTTTTCGGTATATTCAGCAACGGTTTTTCCATCGGCAAAAACTGTAACCGTAACAAATTCGGGAAGGTTATGAACATCCACACTCAAAACATGATCGGGGGATAAATCGCAACTTGTTTCAAAATAAATATTACTATGATCGTTGATTTTAATTGTCGCATTTTTATAAACCTTAGTTGTTTGCAGTTTAAAGGTATTATTTTCCTTATCAATTTTGAAAGCACAGTTAAGATTTGCAAAGGTTGGTGAACCGATTTTTGTTATGGGATACCAATGCTGTGAAAATTCTTTGGTCTCATAAGGCGCAAGCCACGCAAAGTTTGGCTGATTATCAGAATACGAGCCTGCCATAAGCTCTGCGTATTCACCGTCTGTATCGGTAAGCGCGTTTTCCCATGATTTAGAAAGCTGACAATATGCCCATGTAAACATCTTTTTACCGGGAGAAATGTGGTGATCACCGATGTGAACAACACCACATCCTTTCCCATGGTCATAACCGCCAAAGAAATCATAATCGGATGCACAGGCAAAATATGAGGTCGCCTGTTTTGTGTTTTTATGCCACGAAATATCTCTGTCTTCATCCATGGGAATTCCGTTAAACACACCGTTTCCCGCGATTGGATATGTAGTTCTTGACTTCAAATAGTGGAAGTTTACGTAGGACACATCCTGTGGGAAAAATATCTGATACTGTTCGTTTACGGGAACAGCCGCATTCTCCCACCAAAGAAATGACTTTTCTACGGCAGTTCTGTTATAAAGTCTCATTCTTGTCTCAAAGCTGGTTTCGCCCGGACGAAGTATAACAGATACCATGCCTTTCATGCGGTCAATGGGGTCATGCTCTGATAGATGACATGCCGCACTCCCGTCAGGAAGCTCTTCTACTTTGAAATCACAAGGCATAAAGCCTGATGCTCTGTGATGGAACGGCCAGTTGAATTCAACACCGCCGGAAATCCATGAACCCAACACACCAATAAGCGCAGGCTTAATTACATGCTGTTTATAGAAGTAGTCATAGCCTGTGGTTTTGTCTAAAGCCGAATAAATTCTTCCGCCAATTTCAGGCAGGATCTCTATTTTCACATACTCATTTTCTAATGTGACAAGCTTATATTCTTTATCCTCTTTGTGAGTTCTGTCAACCTCTAAAACCACTTTGTTTGGATAAGGTCTGCCGCTTGTTCTTTGGTGCACTCTGTTTTCTGCAAACATGGGCATTTCCTCAGCTGGAGGCTCAGGGTAGGTAGGGATAATTATAGTTCCCACGCTATTTTTTACTTTTTTCATGAACATTCTCCTTTACATTTATGTTTTCTTATGGTATTATATATTAAAACGGTGCAAAATTATATATTTGAACTTACTTTGTTTTTAACAAATATTACTGTGAGGTGATTTTATGTTGTCTCTTCCTGAAAATATAACCTGTGGATATTTTGACTGCAGTGAATTTGGCGCTTTGAAGGTTTCCCCAAAAAGGAAAGTGGCAAAATACGAAATAGAATTTTATTTAGATGACGGAAGGACCACGACCTGTGATGGTAAGACCTATGAAATAAAAAAAGACTATATTCAGATTGCCAAACCTGGGCAGGTAAGGTACAGCGAGCTACCATTTCGCACCGCTTATATAAAGTTTAATGCCGACGGAGAAATCGCAGAAAAATTAAATCGCATTCCCGAATATTTCCACAACAGTCATCCGCAGCGGATATACAATAAAATTGACGAAATAATCCTGCTTAATGAAGGTGAAAACAAGCTATTGCTTTACAGTCGCTTATTGTCGCTTTTAAATTTGGTTTTCTTTGATGCTGAAATTCCGGCAGGTAGAAATGGGAAAAACTATGAAGTCATAGTTAAAGCAAAGCGATATATTGAAAAACACTTTGACACTCAAATAAAGTTAAAAGATATTGCAGACAGTGTATATTTAAGCGAAATATATTTTCACAATATTTTTACAGAATTTGTTGGAATATCTCCGCACCAATACCTGATTGACTGCCGCATTGAAAACGCAAAAAAACTTCTTTGGAATACGAACATTCCAATAAGTGAGGTCGCAGAAAAATCCGGATTTGGTTGCCAGCAGTATTTGAATAAGGTGTTTAAAAACGAAACGGGTATGACCCCGGGTTACTATCGAAAAGCTTTTCAGGAAAACTATGTCTTGTAGACAAAAGCCATAGCTACGGCAATGAAAATCATGTTTCATTTTATCTCTCCTTTCTTGAAAATAAAAACGAGAACTGCAGAAATAATTTTTACAATCCTCGTTTTAGACACAAACAGTTTACAAATATTTTTTGAAATAAACGAAAAAGGGGAGCTTGTGCGATTAAAAAATCACGCAAACTCCCCCTAAAAAGTCGATTATTTAAGTTCAAATCCCATCCACACGGCGTTTTGGGCGTTTGGCATCTATTAAAATCGCACTATGAAAAATGGGTACAAAAAAGCCCAGAAGCCTTACGACATCTGGGTTTTTTGGGGTGGCATCCATTAAGGATGCACAATATGGTTGCGGGGGCGGGATTTGAACCACACGACCTCCGGGTTATGAGCCCGACGAGCTACCAAGCTGCTCTACCCCGCGATATCATTGGTGCCGGAAGCCGGGGTCGAACCGGTACGAGAGTGAATCTCACGGGATTTTAAGTCCCGGGCGTCTGCCAATTCCGCCATTCCGGCATAGACCGCTTTCTTCTCAGCGCCTTACTATTGTATCACATTCTTTCGCTTTTGTCAAGTCTTTTTCAAAAAAAATATTGACTTTTGTTCAAAAATATGATATGATACTATATTGAGAACCGTACTTCATCTTATGCAGATCTCGGCTTGTTTATGCACGGATCGGGCGGAAGAGCGAACGCGGTCTATCCGGAGGCTTATCGAAGCGGTCACAACGAGGCGGTCTTGAAAACCCTTTCGCTCCGCGCGAATGCGATCTCCGCCGGAGACGAAAGAACCTTATTTTTCAAGGGTTTTCGGCTCTGTTCGAACCCGACGTTCTGCGAAGCGGTAGCGCTTTCTTTCCTGTTTTTCTTTCCTTTTTCCCAATTTTGTTTTTACGGAGGCTTATC
>CADBPJ010000072.1 GCA_902796445.1 uncultured Ruminococcus sp.
ATAAAGCAAGGGGCAGTTTGCCAAAGTCAAAGGTAAAAGAGATAAATAAACGAGTACGGGATTTATTTACCGCAAGGATAGGATCTGTTATTGTGGAATCGGCAGACACAATAGTTATTTCTGCATTTTTGGGACTGACAGTCCTTGCACAATATCAAAACTACTACTTTATTATCACTGCCTTAATAGGACTTATAACAGTTATCCTTTCATCAAGCCGTGCAGGAATAGGCAACAGCTTGGTAACGGAAACAAAAGAAAAGAATTTTTTCGACTTTAAAAGGCTGACACTTATTATATTCTGGATATGTACAACAGTATCAGCTATCCTTCTTGCAGTTTTTCAGCCCTTTATCAAGCTTTGGGCAGGGGAGGAGAATCTGTTAAGCTACAGTATAGTAGTATGTATTGTCATATATTTCTTCATCTCCCAGATGAACGGACTGTTCAATCTTTATAAGGATGCGGCAGGAATATGGAATAAGGATAAATACAGAACGCTTATAACCGCACTGTCAAACCTGTGCTTAAACCTGTTAACAGTAAGGTGGTTAGGCTTGTACGGCGTAATACTTTCAACAGTGGTATCTACTGTTGTTATAGGCATACCATGGATATTGCATAATCTCTTTACCACTGTTTTTGATAAAAAACAGCTTGGAGGCTTTGTTAAGCAGATTATTGTATATGTTATAATTGCCGTAGCATCAGGTGTTATAACCGCTGCTATGGCAAACCATATAGACGCAAACAACTTTGTGCAATTAATATTGGGGGGAGTACTCGGTGTTATTGTTTCCAATATTCTGATGATTGCACTGCTCTTTAAAACAGATACATTTAAGTCCTGTATTGAATTGGTAAAGGATATTGTGAAATTCAAGAGAAAGGTATGAATTAAAATGAATATACAGTTAAACGGATTTTACGATAAAAATCTTGGTGACGATATAATGCAGAGGATTATCGTCCGTGCATTTCCTCATCACACATTTTATGTAAAACCTCTTCAGCGTGAAATGATGGCACATCTTGAAAATGAGCCTAATGTCAAATATGGAACTTGCGATGAGGTAATGGTCAACGTAATTGGTACGGGGTTTATGTTTAACAGTAAGATGGCGAAGCTGTCAAGAATTATACACAGGCAAAAAAACGATTACAAGCATTGTGCCGTTGTTGACTGTTCAATAGAATTGGTAAAGGACAGGCTTTCGGTGCTGTTTACAAAGAATGCATTGGCAAAATACAGCCACATAAGCTGCCGTGATAGCTATTCTGACGAGTTTATTCGTAAGAATACAAAGAAAAAGAATGTTTATTGTTATCCCGATATTGTATTTTCAGAGAATGTACCGAAAAGATATGGCAATTCCCTTGGAATAGCACCTGTACGTAAGGTTTCGGGAGATGATAACTACAGCTATTATAAAAAGCTTGCAGAGGCGGCGGATAGCTTTGTAGAGCGGTATAACCGAAAGGTGTTGCTTTTTGCCTTGGATAACGGCACGGAAAACGATGTTTCCGCCTGTGGCAGTATAAAACATATGATGAAACACAATGAAATGGCAGAAATAGTTATATATAATTCGGATATAGACTATTTTTACAGCCGTATGGCTGAATGTGGGAAAATGATTTCCTCCCGATTTCACTCTGCCGTATTATCGTTGTTGGCAGAAATTCCACTTATATGTATATCCCACACCAACAAATTGCGTGATCTATCCAATGTGTTCGGTATGACATATCTTGACAGAGAGGACGATATTAAGCCTATTCTTGATTTTGTATCAAAGGATAATGAGCCAATAAAAATAGACGATGCAACAATAGAAGAAGCGAAAAAGCACGTAACATCACTAAAGCATTGGTTAGAGGAGATAAAGTAAATGGTATCGGTAATTGTTCCGGCGTACAATGCCGAAAAAACAATAGAGCGATGTTTAAGCTCACTCTTAAATCAGACCTTGGCGGATATTGAAATAATTGTTGTAAATGACGGCTCACAGGACCATACTGAAGACATTATAAACAAATTAAACAGTGATAGAATAAGGCTTATAAATCAAGAAAACTGCGGTCAGGGTATTGCAAGAAACACAGGGATAAAGCACGCACATGGCGATTATATCGGATTTGTCGATGCAGACGATATGATTGATGTCAATATGTATAAATCAATGTATGATGCGGCGATAAAGTATGATGCAGACTTGGTTCAGTGCGGATTTTTGGATATAAGAAATAATGTATCCCATACAAGAGCAATAGATATATCTGGGCTTGTTATAATCGACAGTAAAGAGGAATATGCCGTAAATTATTTCAGAGGCTTAAAGCATACAAACGAGGTATGCAATAAGCTGATAAAAAAGTCGTTCCTGATTGACAACGATTTGTGGTTTGACGATACAAGGCTTGTGTTCAGTGAGGATTTACTGCTTAATATAAAGATGCTGTCGTATCTTGAGCGAGTATATTATATAGACAAGCCATATTATTTCTATAATATATCAGATGGCGGTCATTGCTTAGGAGGAAGCGGAGAAAGACTTGAGAAAATCTGTACATTGTTCAGGATTGGAACAGACTACA
>CADBPJ010000073.1 GCA_902796445.1 uncultured Ruminococcus sp.
CCATCTCGCACACTTACGCTCACTCGCATACACAAAGTATAGTCTCGTTTGCGTAAGTGCGCAATCTGAACGATTTTCTTTCAAACTTGGTTTTTTGAAAGGAGTTAGGGCCTATTTATGCTTGTAATTATAATCAGAACATTAATTTTATATGCTGTTGTTATATTGTCACTCCGAATTATGGGTAAACGTCAGATTGGCGAACTACAGCCGTCAGAGCTTGTCGTTGCCATAATGATTTCAGATGTTGCAACAGTGCCTATGGAGTCTCTTGATATACCGCTCCTCTCAGGAATATTTCCTGTTCTGACACTGCTTTTTGCAGAGGTTATTACGTCCTATGCAAGTATCAAGAGCGGTGCAATGCGAAAATTCTTTATGGGCGAGCCATCAATTATCATATATGACGGTGTAATATGTGAAAAGGAGCTTGTACGCCAACGTTTCAACCTGTCCGACCTTCTTGAGGAGCTGCGGCTTTTAGGGTGCTTTGATATATCTGATGTGCTGGTAGCGGTACTTGAAACAAGCGGCAAGCTGTCGGTTATACCGCGTGATGATGCACGTCCCGTTACGGTACGCGATCTTGATCTTAAGAATATCCGCAAGGAGGGGCTTCCCTATACCATTATTCTTGACGGGAAGCTTAATCATAGCGAACTGACACGTGCGGGCAAAACAAAGGACGATATACTAAAAGAAATAAAAAAACAAGGTGCAACAAAGATTTCAGATGTATTTATCGCATCAATAGATGCAGAGGATGAAATGTTTGTACAGCTTAAAGATAAAGTGAGGAAACAAAAATGAAAAGTGTTATCATAACTCTTATAATCGGTGCCGCAATGATTGGCGGAAGTATTCTCTATTCCTCGTATCTTGATAGGGAATCAAGGGAGCTCTCGCACATCACCTCTGATATAAAGACTTGCGTTTTAAATGATGATTTTAATAAAGCCCAAGAAAAGATTTCCGAGCTTAATAAATCAGTGGAGCATTTTGAAAAAATCTTCCTTGCTACAGGCGATCACATTGAAATGGATAATATAAAAATACATCTTTCGGAGCTGAAATCCTATGCAGAATACAGAAAGAAAAGTGACGCATTAGGTAAAATATACGTACTCGACTTTCTTTTTGAACATCTGCCACGAAACTCCCAAATACGTATAGGAAATATACTATAGCAAAATAAAACTTGACAAACTATGGTTTTTAGTGTATTATATATAAATACATTTTATTTCTATTATTTGTTTGATAAAAACAAACAAATACCATAGGAGGTTTTAATATGAAAAAAAGATTTCTATGTACCGTAGCGGCACTTATGCTTATGGCATCTGCAATGTCGGGCTGTTCACTGTCGGGCGAGCCTGATTCATCAATCGCACCTGTAGAAACAGCATCAGCAAACAACGAGCCCTCGCCTGCATATATAGTATATGGTGACTATGCATTGTTGCCGGGTCATGCGGTTTATCAAAATGTGAATAACGCATATTCAATACAATTACCCGAGGGGTGCAATATTGACGATACAGACCCAAATAACGTAACAATATCCGTAGCTACGGAGTTGGGTAATCCCAATATGATAAATATACGCTATTCGGAAAACGAGCAGGTTATTGACAGACCGTCGCAGTTATATGATAAGCTTGCGTATGATGATACAATAGACATAACAGGCATTTT
The DNA here is from genome assembly GCA_902796445.1 of uncultured Ruminococcus sp. Taxonomy (GTDB): domain Bacteria; phylum Bacillota; class Clostridia; order UBA1381; family UBA1381; genus Ornithomonoglobus. The sequence continues at coordinate 1,699 of CADBPJ010000073.1, forward strand.
CACACTTTCTAAAGACGGAGCATACGAGGGATATAAATACACATCAACAAAAATAGATAGTCCCAACACCAAATCAATAACATCTGTTTATTTTTCGAATGACCGCAGCGCATATACCGTTACGGCAACAAGTGAATATGGTAATGATGAAATTAATATGACAAATTTGAACACAATCGTGGACACGTTCGTTAATTATAATTAATTGGAAACGGCTGTATCTTGACGGATATGGCCGTATTTTCATCCACAAAATTTTTCATTTAGTTACCAAATGAAAGACTGTTTAAATATTCTTTACAGTTCACTTCATTTTATTGATTACTCCCTGAATTCGTGATATACTCTATTGGTATGAATTGACAAAGGAGTATTAAAAAATGAACGATAAAATAACACTTCTCGTAATCGATCGTGACAGAGATTATGCTGAAGGTATTGTAAATTGTGCAAAGTCACATTCTGCATTTTTAGATGCATCATACGCAATTTCAGGGCTTGATGGTATGGCAATGATAGAAACGATAAAGCCATCGGCTGTTATTATAAATTTTCTCTTACCTGAGCTTGACGGGATAGGTATATTACGAAAGCTCAAAGACTTAAATAGAGATGTCAGGCCCTTTATAATTATAGTCGCATCAGCTATGACACCTGCCATGATAAATGCGGCAACCGAGCATGGTGCCGATTATTTTATGATAAAACCACAACCGCCGGGAGAGGTATGCAACACAATTGCCGATTTAATTACATTAACACACCACAATCAACCTATTGACACACCCGAAGGTAACGACATTAAAATAACTCGGTTTATGCATTATATGGGCATTCCCGCAAATTTAAGCGGATATGAGTATATCCGCTCATCACTGCTACTTGCCATTGACGATATATCAATACTAAGCCCCATAACGCTGAAGCTATATCCCTATCTTGCCAAAAAATACGACAAAACTCCACAAAGCATAGAGCGGTCTATACGTCACGCAATAAAGGTATCCTGGGAGCGTGGCAACAAAAAAGTGCTACACGACGTGTTTGGTGTAGCACCTGATAATCCATATCAATATTATCCAACAAATTCTGAATACATCGCAATGCTTGCAGATGATTTGCGGTTAAGACTAAAGCACAATATCGCTATTTAGAAAGTCGCTTCAAGCCTGTAAATCGGCTGGCCCAAGTCCATAAACCGCTGTTCATATTCTGTTATGACATTGCCTTCAAAGCCTGAGTTATGTAAGTCTAAAGTAATATTTCTCAGCTTAAAGCCTTCGGCACAGAATGAGTTGAGCGAAAACTCAAAGAGCTTCTGATTATCCGTTTTAAACCAGATATAATCTCCGCTATTAAGGACTTTTTTATATCTGTCAAGGAAATTCTTATGGGTTAGGCGGCGTTTTGCTTGCTTACCCTTTTTCCAGGGGTCAGAGAAGTTTAAGTATATTCTCTTTATCTCGCCTTTTTCAAAAAATTCCTCTATTCTCTCTGCATCAAGGTCCATAAAACGGACATTTTCTATCTCATTTGCTATAGCCTTTTCCATAGCCATTACGATAACGTCCTCAACCTTTTCGATTGCTATAAAATTCACATCAGGGTACATCTTCGCCATACCCACAATAAAACTACCCTTTCCGCAACCGATTTCAACGTGGATGGGGTTATCGTTTCCAAACACCTCATTCCATTTTCCCTTGTGATTTTCAGGGTCCGTTATTCTTATATCACCGCACCGCTCTATCCTTGCGGCACAGTTTTTCTTTTTTCTCATTCGCATTTATTCTCTGCTCCTTTTATTATCCTGTCCAATATCGCATTTGCACATTCAAACTTTGACATTTTCGGAAGCTCCTCTGCTCCGTCCTTTGTTATGATTGTAATAACATTAGTGTTACCGCCAAAGCCTGCACCCTCTACTTTGATTGAGTTTGCGCATATCATATCTGCATTTTTCGATTTAAGCTTTTTCGATGAATTTTCAATAAGGTTTTCCGTTTCCATGGAAAATCCGCATATAAATTGATTTGGTTTTTTGTTTTCACCCAAGGATTTTAGTATATCTTTCGTTCGTTTCAGCTCAATTACGCTGTCGCCGTCGGTTTTTTTAATTTTCTCGTCTGCTGTGGTTTTTGGTGTATAGTCCGCAACTGCCGCCGCCTTTATGATTATATCAAAATTGTCTGCATTTTCCATTACGGCACTATACATATCCTCTGCCGACACAACATCTACTACATTCACAAATTCAGGTGACATAACCTCCGTTGCACTCTTTATAAGCGTAACGTCCGCACCCCTGTACATCGCCGCACGTGCAAGCTCTATACCCATTTTGCCTGTAGAATGATTTGTGATAAAACGCACAGGGTCGATTGGCTCACGTGTTGCCCCTGCCGTAATCAGCACACGCTTACCGAAAAGGTCCTTTGTATGCGATATTTCACGCAATATATATTCAAGTAATACTCTCTCATCAGGCATACGTCCATCGCCCGTATCTCCGTTTGCTAACATCCCGCAATTAGGAGTTACTATAGTGTAGCCAAACCTTTTTAGCTTCTCTATATTATCTTGCACAATGGGATTATGATACATATTATGATTCATCGCAGGAGCAATAATTTTTTTGCACGGACACGCCATAACAGTAGTAGTAAGCATATCATCTGCAATGCCGTTTGCAATCTTCCCGATTACGTTGGCGCTTGCAGGTGCAATCATAACCACATCTGCCTGTTTTGCAATGGCAACATGCTCAACGCTATACTGAAAATTACGGTCAAACGTGTCTATAAGACACTTATTTTGTGTCAGTGTTTCAAAGGTGAACGGATTTATAAAATTTTCTGCATTTTTAGTCATCAGGACGTGTACGTTACCGCCCATTTTTATTATCATACGTGCAAGGTTGGCAGTCTTATATGCCGCAACAGAGCCTGTTACACCCAATACAACAGTTTTTCCTTTAAGCATCGCCATCAATCCTTTCTCACCCATCTGCCTGTTATTCCGCATGGCAGAATTAGTCCGCTTGCATGAATAGGCAAGCCTATTTCATCCGCATCAAACTCTCCGCCGAATTTTTTCTGTGCCGTAACCTTTATTACGTTTTTAAGCACAGTTGCCGACAGACCCGTCGTGTATGAGTTTATAAGCAAAAACAGCGGATTATCCGAAAGTATCTCCATACAATCGCAAATCAAGGGATATAATGCATCCTCTATCTTCCACATCTCGCCTGACGGACCTCTGCCGTATGAGGGCGGATCCATAATGATGCCGTCATACTTATTTCCACGTCTGATTTCACGTTTTACAAACTTTACAACATCATCTACAATATATCGTACCTTGGAATCACCAAGCCCTGACGAAACAACGTTTTCTTTCGCCCATGTAACGATACCCTTTGATGCATCAACGTGACACACCTCAGCCCCTGACGCCAATGCACTTACTGTCGCACCAAAAAAAAAAAAAAAAAGGTTAAGCACCTTTATGGGGCGGGTTGCCGACTTTATCAAGTCACTTATAAAATCCCAATTAACCGCCTGTTCAGGGAATAAGCCTGTATGCTTAAAACCTGTGGGGCGTACATTGAACACAAGGTCACGATATTTAATCTGCCATTTATCGGGTATGCTCTTATTAAATACCTGCCAATTACCTCCGCCCTTATTTGAGCGGTGATACCATGCATCCACCTTATTCCAGCGTGCAATGTCTGTCTTATCGTCCCATACGGCGATAGGGTCAGGCCGACGTAAGAGATATTTGCCCCAATATTCAAGCTTTTCGCCGCCCGATGCATCTATGATTTTATAGTCTTCCCATTTATCGGATAAATACATTATTTATAAATCCCTTTCACTAATATGCTATAAGTATACCATATTTTTTTGCCGTATGCAATATTTTTAATAAAAAAATGACTGCCGAAGCAGTCACTTTATTCTACAGCTAATTTATATTTGTCTATCAGCTCCACCATACGGTTTTCTCCGTGCCATATTACATTTACCTCAAATGTTTCTGCAACAAAACGTAACGGCAGCATTGTACGTCCGTTAATCACCTCTACGCTTACCTCAAGCTCGTGTTTTTTGCCGTTTATATAGGCCGTTGTAGTACCTGTATGAAGCTCTATGTTCTTGTCGGCTTTATTGATATAGGCAATGCCGTTATCACCGTCCCAGGTGACCGTCGCATTAAGCATCTCGCCAATCTGCCTTACAGGCACAAGTGTCGTTCCGTTATCAATAATGGGGTACTGATTGTCAAACTTGACAAGCTCGCCGTTAAGCATCACCTTTGCACCTACATAGTCTATTTCGTGGCTGTAGTATGCTAAAACATGCTCGGGGTAGAGCGGGTCACCATAACTATTGTACGGCCAATTACTTGCATAATCTTTTGCATTTTTTCGCTCGTCAAGCCAATTATCGCCTGTCGCGGCAAGTATTCTGTCAAGAACCGTTTCTCCAAAGTTATAGGCTTGCAACATTTTTATGTAGTCATAATCATACTTATACAGTGACTCCGAAAGTAAATATGCCGCATACGGAACCGCCTTTTCAGGATCAAGCCTGTCCTCTAACGTCCATGCTGTACCTGTACGCTCCAACCCGAATTTAGCAAACGCCTTTTCATTCGTATTCTCAATCTGCATAATTCCCCACGCAGGCCGAGGTGTTCCATCAGAATAGTATTGATAATTCACCCCGCCCGATTCCTGCATACATACACTTGCAAGAATGTTAGGGTCAACACCATATTGGTCGCCTGCACTTTTAAAAATGTCATTATACTGACGCACCCTATTTGTCAATTTCTTCGTTCCTATAGGAAATCCGCTCAAATCCGTTCCGTTATGGTCAGGTATGGCGGCCGCCATAGCAGTGCTTGTCATCATCATAATCGCAGTAAGCACTGTTATTATCTTTTTCACTTATCTCATCTCTTTTCTTTTTTTGAATTAGCCCGTCCAAAATAGTATACTATATTTTTTAAGTTTAGTCAATGTAACATTCTGCCAATGCAGATGGTACATTTCTGCTGCTATGATACCATAAATCC
>CADBPJ010000074.1 GCA_902796445.1 uncultured Ruminococcus sp.
GCGTACAGATTGATGATAAAACGATGTTTGTGAAGGATATACCGTCCTTTGGCTGGAGAGTTGTAACAGATTACAATGATACAAACAGCATAAGCGTGTCGGATAACAAAATATCAAACAAATATTTTGATATTACCTTTGATGATGATATGGATATAATAAGCATTGTTGATAAGGTAGAGGACAGAGAGCTTATAAAGACGGGTAATAAAGCTAATCGATTTGTTGCGTATGAGGATGTACCAAGATTTTATGATGCATGGGAGATTACAAATTACTATAATCAAAAGCCATACTATGTTGATAGAGTTATCAATGTTAAATCGATTGATGACGGAGCACGTGCAGGATTATGCGTAGAAAAGCAGTACCGCAATTCCGTAATAACGCAATATATATATCTGTATGAGGATATACGCAAGGTCGATTTTGAAACAAAGATTGATTGGAAAGAGGAGCAAACGTTGCTTAAAACTCTGTTCCCATTGAATATTATGAGCGACAAGATAACAAGCGAAATTCAGTTCGGAAGTGTAGAACGCAATACTCACAGCAATACAAGCTGGGATGAGGCAAAGTTTGAAATGTGTATGCACAAATGGATAGATATGTCTGATAATTCATATGGCATAAGCTTTTTAAACGACTGCAAATACGGCTTTAGTGCAGATGAAAATGTTGTTGGTCTGACATTATTAAAATCTGCAATATCACCGCATCCGAATGCAGATAAGGGAATACACGGATTTACATATTCACTCTACCCGCACAGTGGCGGACCTATGCAGGGCGGAACTGTCAGGGCGGCATATAATCTTAACAACAAAATGCTTGTGAAAAAGCTTGGCAAGCAAAATGGCAGTCTTAAGAATGAATATTCTTTCATACAGTGTGATTGTGATAATGTTATTTTGGAAACAGTCAAGAAAGCAGAAGACGGTAGCGGAACTATTCTGAGATTGTACGATGCAGGAAATATGTCAAAGAATGTCACACTGCATTTTGCCGAGAATATCACTGCGGCATACGAGTGCGATATGCTTGAAAATGAACAAAGCACGATTGATGTTGCTGATAATTCATTAACTTTCAAAGTGAATAATTTTGAGATTAAAACAATAAAGGTTAAGTAAACACAAAAAAGCATACCCCCTGCCCCCAAGATTGGGGCAGGGGGTTGATGCGTTATTACGCTTTTTTAATATCCAATTCTGTCAAAATTCCTGTATTGAATTGCTTCTGCGATGTGTGATGTCTTAATATCGTCAGAATTATCAAGGTCTGCGATTGTTCGTGCCACACGTAAAATTTTGCCGTGAGCGCGTGCACTTAGCCCAAGCCTGTCAAAGGCGGATTTCATAAGCTTACTCTCTGCATCGCCCAATGCACAGTATTTATCAAGCATCGGTGCAGTAAGCTGTGAGTTTGCAGTTATGTTCTCATTTTTATATCGTTCTATCTGAATAGCACGTGCCTTGTTGACGCGTTTTTTTATTTCCTGAGTTGTATCGCCGTCTGCAACCTTTGATAAATCATCATAGTCAACGGCAGGCACTTCAATTTGAATATCTATTCTGTCAAGCAACGGTGCTGAAATCTTCGAACGGTATCTGTGCACCTGTGCTGGGGTACATGTGCATACCCTTTTTGGATTTCCATGATTACCACAGGGACATGGATTCATTGCCGCAACGAGCATTATGTTACACGGATAACTTAATGTAGCATTAACACGTGATATAGTAATCGTGCCGTCCTCAAGCGGTTGACGAAGAACTTCAAGCGAATCACGTCTGAACTCGGGCAGCTCGTCTAAGAACAGAACACCGCAATGTGCAAGCGACAATTCTCCGGGACGAGGGATTGTGCCACCGCCTGAGAGTGCATTTGCAGATACTGTATGATGCGGACTGCGGAAAGGGCGTGAGGTTATTAACGGCGTGTGTGGCGGTAATGTTCCAGCGATTGAATGGAGCTTTGTTACCTCTAACATTTCATCAAACGTCATATCAGGAAGTATTGCACCGATACGCTTTGCAAGCATAGACTTACCTGTACCTGCGGGTCCTGACATCAGAATATTATGTAAACCACTTGCTCCAACCTCAATAGCACGTTTCGCCTGTTCTTGCCCCTTTACATCACGCATATCATAAAGTGTAGCCACGCTTGATGCACTGTTCATATCAAAATCATATTCTGCAGGCTTAATAGGCTTAATTCCGTCATAGTGGTCTATAATCTCGTTAAGATTGTTTACGGGATATATTTCTATTCCTCTTATAACTGCCGCTTCATCTGCATTGTCCTTAGGCACAAAGCATTTTTTTATATTATGCTCATATGCCGAAATAACCATAGGCAAAATACCGTGTATGGGTTTAACCTCACCGTCTAAGGCAAGCTCGCCCATAAACACAGCCTCGTCGCGGTCATATATATCAATCTGCTTTGATGCATCAAGGATTGAAAGTGTAATTGCAAGATCGAACCCTGCTCCCTCCTTTTTTACGTCAGCAGGTGCAAGATTCATAGTTATTCGCTTTTTGGGGTATTCACAACCACTGTTTTTAATAGATGCTTTCGCACGTTCGCGTGCCTCACGTACCGTAGCATCGGGTAAGCCTATAATATCAAATGCGACTATGCCGTTTGATATGTCTGTCTGTATTTCGATTATTGCTCCGTCAAGTCCCAAAAGGGATACGGTTTTGATTTTAGTAAACATAGCATTATGCCTTTCGTATTTATTAGTGTTAGTATATCATATATGGAAAATATTTTCAACTATTATTTTTCAATCGCCTTAAGCTCTTGACATAACGGGGGAAATGTGGTAGAATAATACAGACTATTTCTTAAGGAGTTAGATATGATTACAGGCAAACAGAGAGCATATTTAAGAAAAATCGGACAAGGGCTGCAACCTGTTTTCCAGATAGGAAAAGAGGGGATTTCAGATGCTGTTATTGTTGCCATTGACGAAGCTCTTGAAAAACGTGAGATTATTAAGGTATCAATACTTGAAAACGCAATGCTTGATACACGCACAACCTGCGATGAAATCGCAAAAAGGCTCCTTGCAGAGCCTGTTCAGGCAATAGGAAATAAGTTTGTTATATACCGTAAATCACAAAACGAAAAGAACAGAAAAATAGAATTACCGCGAAAATGAAAAGGATAGGTATTTTAGGCGGCACATTTGACCCTGTGCATATAGGTCATACAGCACTTGCTAAGGCGGCACTAAAACAGTATAGGCTTGATAAAGTCCTTGTTATGACGGGCGGAAATCCGCCGCATAAACGTGACATAAAAAAAACTGATGCGAATATACGCCATGATATGGTTAAGCTTGCACTGATAGATGAGGAGAGAATAGAAGCCTTTGATTTTGAGGTTAATAAGCGAGAATATACCTATACGGCAAAGACTTTGACGGAATTAAAAAAGCTCCACCCCGATTGGGAAATATATTTCATAATCGGCGAGGACTCCTTATATGATTTACCGACGTGGTATGAGCCTCAAACTGTATGCCAAAACTGCGTCCTGCTTGTGTATCCCAGAATTGATAATTCGGATTTGGATAAGCTTATCAAAGAACGTACAAAGGAATTGGGCGGAGATATACGTCCTATAAATTCTAATTGTATAAATGTATCGTCAACCGATATCCGAGAAAGAATAAAAAAAGGAAAGAGCATTAAAGGATTAGTGACGGATAGTGTCGAGGAATATATAAGGGAAAAGGGGGTATACAAATGATGGATATTGCCCTGTTAGATGAGAAATTAAGTAAAGTATTAAGCGAGAAGAGATATACTCACAGTGTGTATGTATCACATACGGCAGTTGATATGGCAAAGATATTTGGTTTGGACATAAAAAAAGCATTTTTAGCGGGACTTGTTCATGATTGTGCAAAGTATATGTCATATGATGAAATGATAGACACTGCCAAAAGATACGGATATACATTTGACGGTATGACGTTAGCCTGCCCCGGAATTATGCATGCAGATGTCGGCGCGCTTTTGGCACAGTATGAATATGGCATAGATGACACGGGGATACTTGATGCAATACGCTACCATACGGTGGCACGTGAGGGTATGACATCACTTGAAAAGATAATCTATATTGCCGATATGGCAGAGCCTATGCGTGATTTTGACGGTGTTGACCGCTTGCGTGAGCTTTCAAAATCGGATTTAGACAAGGCTTTCTTTGAAGCCTTAAGGCTATCGCTTGAGTTTAATATTAAAAAGAAGAATATAATTCACCCCAACACGCTCTTGGCGTATAATGAGGTATTAATAAATACAAGGGAGGAAAAGCAATGACAGCTTATGAAAAGGTTCAGGTTGCAGTAAAAGCACTTGAAGATAAGAAAGCATCAGGAATTGAAGTTCTTGACGTTAAAAAACGCACATCGCTTGCTGAATATTTTGTGGTTGCATCGTGTCAGTCATCTGTTCAGGTACGTGCCTGTATTGACGAGGTTGAAGAACAGCTTGAGAAAAAAGGCATCATAAAGCTTCACAAAGAGGGCTACAGCACAGGTGCATGGGTGCTTATTGACTACGGCGACGTTGTTGTGCACGTAATGCAACAGGATCAAAGAGAATTCTATGGTATAGAAAGACTATGGGATGATATTTCAGAGAAATAAGATTTGAAAGAAGGATAGAAATGGCAGAGTATAATTTTAAAGAAATTGAAAAGAAATGGCAGGACAGATGGGATGAGGCTCATGCATTTGAGGCAGAAAACGGCTCGGACAAGGAGAAGTTTTTCGGATTGATAGAGTTCCCGTATCCGTCAGGACAGGGCTTACACGTCGGCCATCCGAGAAGCTATACTGCAATGGATATTATTGCAAGAAAACGCCGTATGCAAGGGTATAACGTGTTATACCCAATCGGTTGGGATGCGTTCGGCTTACCCGCTGAAAACTACGCAATAAAGAACAATGTTCATCCTGCAGTTATTACTGCAAAGAACATAGCTAATTTCAAACGTCAGTTAAAAATGCTTGGTTTCTCATTTGATTGGTCAAGAGAGGTTAATACAACAGATCCGAATTATTATAAGTGGACACAGTGGATATTCTTGCAGTTATTCAAGAAAGGTCTTGCATACAAGCAGGAAATGCCTATAAATTGGTGTACATCATGTCAGGTTGGACTTGCAAACGAGGAGGTTGTAAACGGAGTTTGCGAGCGTTGCGGCGGCGAGGTAATCCAGAAGCGACAGAGTCAGTGGATGCTTAAAATCACAGAGTATGCACA
>CADBPJ010000075.1 GCA_902796445.1 uncultured Ruminococcus sp.
ATGTCACGTGAGTTTGCAGAGGAAACTGCAAAAGTTCTTTCTAAAGCAGGTATTAAGGTATACCTTTTCGATACAGTTCATTCAGTACCCGAGGTATCATTTGGTATTCGTGAATTAGGCTGTGCCGCAGGTGTTATGATTACAGCATCTCATAACCCCAAAGAATATAACGGATACAAGGTATATGGTCCCGATGGCGGTCAGCTTCCGCCCGAGGCTGTTCAGATCGTAATTGACGAAATGACAAGAACTGACATATTCTCTATTGAATATGACGATCTTGACACAGCTATCGCAAATGGTGACATTACTGTCGTAGGACCTGAACTTAACGAGAAGTTTTTAGAGGTTGTTAAAACCCAACAGTTAAATCCTAAAGCGGTGGCAGAGGTTGCAGATACCTTCAAGCTTATCTATACACCGTTCCACGGTACAGGTTCACGTCCCGTAAAAGAGATTTTAAAGCGTATTGGATTTAAGAATGTGCTTGTGGTAAAGGAACAGGATACAGAAGATGGTAACTTCCCTACCGTTAAGTCACCTAACCCCGAGAATAAAGAAGGCTTTACCATTGCAATCGAGATGGCAAAGAAAAATGATGTTGATGTTATAATCGGAACTGATCCTGATTGTGACAGAGTCGGTATTGTTGTACGTGATGCTGATGGTGTTTACAGAACACTTACAGGCAACCAGACAGGTGCACTGCTTGTCGAATATATCCTACGCTCAAAACAGGAGCAAGGCACTCTCCCTAAAGACGGCGTTGTAATAAAGACTATTGTTACTACCGAGCTTGCAGCGGAGATCGCAAAGAGCTATGGTATAGAAACAATGAACGTATTTACAGGCTTTAAGTATATTGGTGAGAAAATGACAGAATTTGCCGAGAAGAAGAATCACACATACCTTATCGGCTTTGAGGAAAGCTACGGCTATCTTATAGGTACTCATGCGCGTGACAAGGATGGTGTTGTTGCATCAATGCTTATTGCCGAAATGGCGGCATACTACAAGACAAAGGGAATGTCACTTTATGAGGCAATGCAGGAGGTTTACAAGAAATACGGCTATTTTGCTGAACAGACAAATGCTTACACTATGCCGGGCAAGGACGGTATGGAAAGAATGGCATCAATTCTTGCAGGCTTAAGAGATAACAAGCCTGTAGCGGTAAACGGATTACATATTGCAAAGACAACCGACTACCTTGAGCAGACAATAACTGATGATAAGGGCAATACAGAGCCTCTTATTGGCTTACCTAAATCAAATGTATTGAGATACGATTTATCAGATGGTAAATCTTACTTTATAGTACGTCCATCAGGCACAGAGCCAAAAATAAAGCTCTATATGGGTACATCATCTGACTCAATGGAAGCCGCAACGGCTATTCTTAACGGAATAGCAAGTGATGCTGAGGAGCAGTTCGGACTTATATAAGGATTATAAAAACAATAACTGTCAGTCCACGCACACTTTGTAAGATTGTTGCAGTTTGTTTGTCGAAAATGCATTTCCCTCGTGGTTAGAGCTTTTGAGGCAAATATACTGCGGCAACCGTATTTGATAATATCCCACAAGAGGCTACCGCTTAGTGCGATAGCCCCCTTTTTTTACTTATATGCCTTAATCAAAATTTCCTCTATTTCCTCGATTAAGGGCAATCTGGGATTTGCCGTTGTACATTGGTCTTCAAAGGCACGAGCGGCAATTTCAGGGATTTTTTTTGCATACGTTTTCTCGTCTATACCACATTCCTTGAAGCTTTTGGGCATATCACATTCTTCAATGAGTTTTCGTATCGCATCAACTAAAGCTGAAACTGCTGAATTTGTATCGTTCCCTGAGTATATACCGCAGGCACGTGCAATTTCTGCGTACTTTTTGTCAGCAATAAAGCTCTTATACTTTGGCCATGAAACCATCTTTGAGGGCAATTTACTGTTATATTCGATAACGTGCGGTAACAGCACAGCATTTGCTCTGCCATGAGTTATGTGATACTCACCGCCTATGGTATGTGCAATGGAATGATTTACGCCTAAAAATGCATTTGTAAATGCCATACCTGCAATACAGCTTGCATTATGCATTTTTTCACGTGCCACCAAATCCTCACCGCCGTTTTTGTATGCTCTTGGCAGATATTCAAACACAAGCTGACAGGCTTTTAAGGCAAGTGCATCTGTGTAGTCTGATGCCATCACAGAAACGTATGCTTCTATTGCGTGTGTAAGCACGTCTAAGCCTGTGTCTGCCGTTGCAGCTTTGGGGAGTGAGAGAACAAACTGCGGGTCAATAATTGCAACATCGGGAGTTAGCTCATAGTCTGCCAACGGGTATTTTATATTGTTTCGTCTGTCTGATATAACCGCAAATGACGTCACCTCAGAGCCCGTACCCGATGTTGTGGGAATAGCCACGAATTTTGCACGCTTACCCATTTTAGGGAACTTGAACGCACGTTTTCTTATGTCAAGGAAACGCAAATGAAGTCCCTTGAAATTAACATCGGGATATTCATAAAACATCCACATACCCTTTGCCGCATCAATGGCACTGCCGCCGCCAAGTGCGATTATTGCATCAGGTGAGAAATTTTCCATTGCCTTTGCACCCGCCTTGACAGTTTCAATAGACGGATCAGGCTCAACCTCCGAGAACACTTCAAAATGCACATTATCTGTCCGTTTCCTCAGATAATACAAGATTGTATCTACATATCCGAGCTTTACCATACCTGGATCTGTTACGATAAATACATTCTGTATATCAGGCATCTTTTCAAGATACTGAATAGAGTCATACTCAAAATAAATACGCTCTGGAACCTTAAACCACTGCATATTAGTACGCCGTTTTGCCACACGCTTCTGATTTATCAGATTTAAAGTCGATACATTCGTACTTACGCTGTTTCCGCCGTAGCTTCCACATCCTAAGGTCAAGGACGGCATATTGGTATTATAGAGATCACCGATTGCGCCATGTGATGAAGGTGAATTTACAATAATACGGCTCGCTTTCATACGGAGCGAATACTCATCAATAACCTTTTCGTCAGTCGCATGAATAACCGCACTGTGTCCCATACCATTGAACTCAATCATCTTTTCTGCTAAATCTATGCCCATTTTTGTAGTGTCTGCTATCATATATCCCAAAACAGGTGAAAGTTTTTCACGTGATAATGGATATTCTTCGCCTACCCCGTCAATTTTGCAGACAAGAATTTTTGTGTTATCAGGCACACCCTTTAGTCCTGCGCGGTCTGCAATCCATTTTGCGCTCTGACCTACTATTTCTGAATTTACCGCACCCTTCGTATTATCTATACAATAGCTTGACAGCTTTTCAATCTCCTCTCCTTGTGCGAAATAACATCCGCCTGCCTTCATCAATCTTTCAAAATCCTTTGATATTTCTTTATCCACTATTGCCGCCTGTTCCGATGCACATATCATACCATTGTCAAAGGATTTTGAAATTATAATATCAGTAACTGCCTGCTCTATATCACACGATTTATGGAAATAACACGGCACGTTACCTGGTCCTACACCCAAGGCAGGTTTTCCTGTTGAGTATGCGGCACGCACCATTGAGCTTCCGCCTGTCGCAAGAACCGTTGCAACACCCTTGTGATTCATCAATGCGTGTGTTGCCTCAATAGACGGATTTTCAATCCACTGTATACAGTTTTTCGGCGCACCTGCCTTTAGGGCCGCATCATATACCGTCTTTGCCGCCGCCACAGAGCATTTTTGTGCCGATGGGTGAAATCCAAATATAATGGGATTTCTTGATTTTATGGAAATAAGCGATTTAAAAAGAGTCGTTGACGTAGGGTTTGTAACAGGAGTAACACCGCATATTACGCCTATAGGCTCTGCGATTATTTCATAATCCTCCAAATCATTCTCGTCAATCACACCCACCGTCCTTTCATTCTTTATGGAATGGTAGATATACTCTGTCGCAAACATATTTTTTGTTATTTTATCCTCATAAACTCCCCTTTTTGTTTCTTCAACGGCAAGCTTGGCAAGCTCCATATGCTTCTCTAATCCTGCAAGTGTCATTTCCTTAACAATCTTGTCCACCTGCTCCTGTGTCATTTCCATAAACTCATCCAATGCCTTTTGTGCCTTTTCAACGTATCCGTCAATTACACTGTTTATATCTGTTTCCTTTTTTACTGCCATTATAATTTCCTCCGCTTTTCAGTTTTCTATATTTTACACCCTACAGAGAAAATTTATACAAAAAAGAAAAACACCATTGCTTTTGCAACGATGCCTTCCATTCAAGTTCATATTATAGTGGACTCGCCTAAATTTGAAAAGTGGTAAAAACCGGGATTGCCCTGACCGTCTGTAGACGTATCAACACCTATTTCATAGGCCATCCCCAAACGTCCTTAAACGTCAACTTCACATTCCAATTTATCTATCATTATTCTGTGCTTGCCATGGCATACAGCTGTTTTGTAATCGAAATCCACATAAGAGAAAGCTTCACTATCAAGCATAAACTCAACAGTTTTCTTGTCGCTTGGTTTTAAATTCACTTTGCGGAAATTTCTAAGTCGTTTTACAAAGGGCGTAACGGGGCAACGAACCGTGCTTACAAACAAAAGCACACTTTCGTTTATTTCGTAGTCACCCTTGTTTTCAACGGTAACGCTTACCTTTACCTTGCAATCTCCCAAGCTTTCCGCTTTCAAATCGGAATATTCAAGCTTTGTATAAGACAATCCGTAGCCAAAGGAATACCAGGGGTCCGGTGAACTCAAAATGTAATCTCGTCCCGGCTTTTCATAGCTTCCCGGCATTTTATACCATCTGCCTCTTGCGGAGCCCTTGTAATTGTAGTAGCAGGGTAAATGTCCCACAGACTGAGGGAACGAAACGGAAAGCTTTGCCGATGGCGTAACATCACCGAAAATAAGTCTCGCCATAGCTGTTCCTGTCTGTTCGCCGCCGCCCCACGAGAACATAAAGGCATTCACCTTTGCCACATCCTCTGCAATTGCAAAGGGTCTGCCACCGTACAAAATAAGAACGGTCGGCTTTTTAAGCTTTGTAATTTCGTCAAATAACTTTTGTTGCCACCCGGTAAATCTTAAATCGTGAGTATCAAATCCTTCACTGCAAGTAATTTCCTTATGAGGTTCTCCGTCAAGTCCCGGAACTCCTCCGCCGCTACCGGCGCAGTCGCCCAAAACAAGGAATACCGTATCGGCTTTTTTCGCTGTTTCCACAGCTTCGCATATCATTTCTTCGTTTCCGCTTATGGCGTTACAGCCTCTTGCATAAAGAACGTTTTCTTCTCCCAGCCTTTCCAAAATCCCGTCATAAAAGCTTATGCAGTACTTGGTGTGATTTGTGTAATCTCCCAAAAAAGTATCCTTTGCGTTATTTCCTATAACAGCAACTTTCCCTGCTCTTTCCTTAGTTAAAGGCAAGATTCCGTCGTTTTCCAAAAGCAAGGTTGATTCCTCTTCCATTTTCAGCGAAAGCTCCACAGCCTCTTTAGAGTGCGTTTTTTCAATATTTTCCCTGATTGCATAGGGATTATCAAAAATTCCTAATTTGAATTTAAAGATAAGCACTCTCAATGCCGATTCGTCCACCAATTTTTCGTCAATTTCTTTTCTTTCGATAGCCTCCTCAAGCTCTTTTCCATATCCGTAAATAAACAGAGCTTCCATATCGACTCCTGCCTCCAAAGCGAATTTCCCCGCCTCGAGCTTTCCGTCTGCCACTTGGTGGAAGCAGTCGAGCATTTCAATAGCGCCGTAATCGGAAATTACCATTCCGTCAAATCCAAGCTCGCCTCTCAAAATATCTCTCAAATATTTTTTCGATGCATGAACCGGTACACCGTCGATTTCGTTGTATGCCGGCATTACCGACAAGACTCCTGCCTCAATACACTTTTTGAAAGGCTCCAGCATAACCTCTCTTACTTCCCTTTCTCCTACATGAGCGGGTGCCAGGTTTATACCGCCCTCGGAAACACCGTAAGCAACAAAGTGCTTTGCTGTTGCTCCAACCTCGTTTTTTTGGAGTCCCTCAACAACAGCCTTTCCCATTTCTCCGTTAACATAAGGATCCTCGCCATAGGACTCCTGCACTCTTCCCCATCTCGGGTCGCGAGGAATGTCCACATCGGGGCCATAAAGCTGTCTTATTCCGACAGCTCTTGCCTCCTTGCCCATAATATCTGCCATTTTTCCTACTGCATCCGTATCAAAGGAACCGCCTAATCCGGCACAATGCGGAAACACCGTTCCGTTTTTAAAGCCTCTTATGCCATCACGGACGAAAATAGCCGGGATTCCTGTTTTTTCTATGCAGTAATCCTGTACCGCTTTTAATTTGTCTATATCATTAACATCACCAAAAACAGCACCGCAAACGGGAACATCTTTTCCGTCTTGAATGTCTTTGTATATTCGGTCAAGGTTCCAACGGAATGTATTCATTTGCAAAAGCTTTTCCTTTAATGTCATTCTGGAAAGCAAATCCCTTGCTCTTTCTTCGGGTGATAAACTTTTATCTTTGTACAATTCCATAATTCTTTACCTCTTATCTTTCAATTTTTAGTCTGTTCAACATTTAGAATTATTTAATGACTGCTGAATAATCAAAAAATATTTATTCATACAGACTTTATCAATGCAAACTGTGTAAAACATTCGATTTTACACAGTTCGCATTTATTCAGTGAGCATTATTTAAGCTGTGTCGGTTCAAATCTTCCTTGAATTGAAACATAACCCATCTTGTTATTTGGATCAAAGTCATCTAAATGATTGATTACTTCTTTTCCGTCAATGCTTATAACAATACGTTGATAATCGCCCTCAGGTGTACATGAGAACTCAAGGTCATGCCATCCGTCAGGGGTCATTAAGCCATCATTCTTAACTGATGCAATAACGTCTCCGCCGTTTGCCGGATATCTCTGAAGCTCTATTGCCGTAGGTGTCGGAACGATGTAATAGCCTTCATTACCATAAAAGCCTCCACTTAGTCCTGAGGATATTTGCTTAATACCGATACCTTCATACATCTTAAGAGGTAATTTAATTCTTAGTCTAACCTTTTCGCCTGGTGCAAGAATTCTTTGGTCTGTTGCAGTTGCAGCTCCTCCGTCCTTAATAGCCTTAATGGATACCACTCCGTTTTCTGCTTTTACAGTACCTACATCCTTATTGATATGCCACATACTTATATCGTCTGCACTATACGTTCTTACATAATCCTTTACTGCATTATCAAGAAGTATCTTTGTAAAGCTGTCGTTGAGTGTATCAATTTCTCCGTCAACTTCACTTTGAAGTGCATAACCCTTGACTCTCTTAGCTGATGCTTCAAGCAATGTATACAGCTGATCCTTTGTACCCTTCGTAAACGGCTGAACCCCATGATCTACACCGTCATCTTCAAATATACCGTCTGTATACTGCTTCATTCTCTCATACTCACTTTCATATACAGCAGTATTAAGTGATGTATTGGCCGCCGCCTCATCATATGTATATGTTTTAAATGATGCGGTTTCCATAATTATTTCAGGATTTTTCACATGGCCTGCATAAGAATCTGCCTTAACTCTCCAATAATATACAGTGTCAAGCTCAAGCTCTTTCTCGCTTTGGTAAAATGGTTCCTGAACCCTTCCTGTTTCTATAATATTTTCAAAGTTTTCATCTGTTGCAAGTTCAAATGTATAGAATGTCGCAGGATATGACGGTGTCCACTTAAACAGTATTTTAGTTGGGAACGCCTTAACATCAGGGTCATTTGCAGGATTTAATGGATACATTGTATTCTGTTCCATATCCTCCTTTAAATCAATAATGCCTATCTTTTCTATAGGAGGCATATCTTCAAAATCATCTATTTTATCGTATACCTCACTGTCAGGCTTTATGTTATAATTTCTGTTCTCATAATCCTCAAAAATATCTGAGCTTTCAAATTTATAATTATTCTCAAACATTTCCCTTGTTTCAACATACATAATACGTGCATTTTGAGTATTATAAGCTATATTATTCTTATAAACACAGCCCTGCGGCTCTTTCATTTCTATCTCAAATTCATTATTTACGCAATCCGGATCAATCAACCTGTTTATTCGCAGCTGCTGAAGCTCTGACATAAAATGATGAATGGTAGGATAACGTCTTTTTATCTTTTCATGATTTATTTTCATACTTGTATAGCTGTTCCAACCCGTGTGTGAGCCATTTACTTTTATAATTCTGTCATTCATTACATGCTGGCCTCCTGTAACATACTGGTCACAGTTTGTTACGGAATTGGCCGCAGGACAATCAATCGCCACATTATTATATGCTACATTCCATGAACCGCCATGTATATACATATAGCCCATCTGCATTATGTTTCCGTATACAAAGGTATTACTCGTTAAGTCATCAAGATATATCATAAACGGCCAAGGTCTGAGCTGTAATGTTGTATGATGGAAATAATTATATCTTATATGATTATATAAGTTATTATATCCGCCTTCGAGATATACTGTACCGCCGTCACGTGTTTTCCATGGCGAGCCTACTGCTTCATTATATTCTATAATACTTTCCTGTGTTTCAGCAACATATATCGTCATACCATCTGCATTCATAATTGAATTATGTGAAACAATATGCTGTACACCATATCTTACCATTATTGCAGTGCTCGCATTGTATATACAGTTGTTCTGAACAAAATTTCGTGTTGGCCGCAAGCTTTGACAGTCTGCATTTGTAGAAGTATCTCTATTAGAGCTTCCCCATATAGTGATACCTGAGCCGTACACATCAGAATTTATTACTCCGCAGTTTTTCGCATCCGTTATATATACTCCACTACTGCCTACACCCTCGATGACACAGTTTTGAACAAGATTTCTGTAACCCTTGACTGTAATACCTTTTCCGCCTGTAGTCGAAACCTTAACATCATTTAATACTATGTACTCTGAACTCTTGTCAAATGTTACCAGATCGCTTGAGGACTTTGAAATAGAAACCTCACTGTCTTCCAAATCACTTATAGGCCACAAATACAACATTCCCGATGCTTTGTCAAAATACCATTCGCCGGGAATATCAAGCTCTTCTAAAATGTTCAGATAATAGTATGAGTTATGAGAATCATACGTTGCACCTAAGGCTTCATGGTCGTATGTTCTTATACTCATCTTTTCTTCATTTATTGATCTGACACGCTTATAGCCTCTTGTATATTCAACAGCAAATGCACCGTACAACCATATATCATCATTATTTTCCCACGATAATGGTCTTGGATCTATAAACTTAAACTCAAAGCCTGCTCCTGTATCACCCGTAATCGCATTACCGAATCCTGAGTGTGTTACAGGACCTATGTCGTATACTCCCGATTTTGCACCCTTTACCTCACCCATAGCTACTGATGTAGCATTAGGCCATCTGGCGATTGTATATTCCGTTCCATCCACAGAGAGAGATGCATTTTTCGCCTGAGGTATACCCGTATATCCCAAATCATAGAGATTTACCGAATATACCTTACCTTTTGCTTTGTCAGGCAGCTTACGCATTGCCGTATCATCATCGGCAACCTTAAATTCACTGCCCTTAACGCTTATGCCGCCGCTTAGAACAACATCTTCACCGGGATATGCACTGATAAAGCTTGGATTTTTTTCCGTTCCCGATAAACCCGCAGGAATATTTAAGCCTGAACTTACATCGTATATACCCTCACGGATATATATAACCTTTCCTTCGCCTATTGGGCCGGAGGATGCAATTTCCATGGCTCTTTCAATGGTTTTTACAGGTTTGTCTATCGTTCCTTTATTTGCATCGCTTCCGTCTTTAGATACATAAATCTTTTGCTCACCAAAAGGCTCATATGGCTTAAATATAGGCAATTCCTCGGGAAGCTCCTGTCTTATCTGCAAAAATCTTTCCCACATTGCCGCACCTGTTTCGCCCTCCTCATAAGGCTTTACAGCAGGGAACTTATCCGATAATCCGAACGTAAAATCCTGTGCAACAGGTGTTTTATCTGTTACAGCGGCACTTGCAGAGGGTATCGCAAAAAGCAATGCAGCGAATACAGCCATCATAATATTTTTACTTTTCACTATCTTCACCTATCCTTTTGCTTAACGCACAATGTATGCAAATCTGATACTACTTTCTGACCAGTCGAAAACAACTTCTCCTGCGGCATCTCCTAAATCCTTTCTGGTTTCAATATAGGATCCGTCAGCAAAATCAACCTTTCCATCCTCATATACGATATACTGCATTTTTGCTCTTTGAAGTACAATAGGTACTTGTATCGCATTTCCGTTTTTATACTCTGTTCTGATTATTCTAAGAACACGATCGTTCATAACATCAACCTGTCCTTTAAGAAGTACAAATTCCCATTGTCCTATATCCCGACTGTTATATTGCAGATTTGTTTGGCTGCCGTTTTCAGATATCAGGTTATCAGGATCGGTTGCAGGACTATACATTATAATAAGCTGATTATCAGGAATTATTCCGTTCTTATCGACTGCAAACTTGACAACATCGCCAACCTGCACGGAAATTGTATCGCCGTTTTTGTCTTTATAAATACTATTTATGCCGTTTAATGTTTCTGTGCAAGCTCTGTAATTAGATGTACCGTCTGTATACCAAATCTCATAGCAAATACTATCGTTGTTGTTTACAGCCTGCCTTATGTCTGTAACTATATAGTTTGCTGATCTTGTTCTATCAGCGCTGACATACATGTCCTTACCTGTTGTATTTTTGTAAACGATTATGGCATCGGTATACAATGAATCATCATCAAGAGTATATCTTGTGTGAAGCGCACTTGTCTCATTTATTGCGGTATTCCATGAATTTGTAACGTTTATGTCTTCAATATTGATTTTTGATATATCAATCTGTCCCATATTTGTTATTGCTTCCTTTGTATTAAAAGGAACCACAAAAATCTTTGTATACTCATCTATATATCCGGGCGATTTAATCCAGCTTATAGGGTTTTCTGTTGTTTGATATTTGTCTGTCATGATATGAAGACTCTTTATGTCTTCATTTGATCTTGGCAATCTCCGTTCGATTATGCCATCAGGATCTTCATAGTCATAATACGGTGTATCCATACGAATAACCTCATCATTCTCATTAAAATCAACAATAACAAGGTTGTTTATTGCATACGGATTACTCGAAATATAATTATAAGCATCTAATGCACTTGTATATCTATCACCATCAATCGTTACATTTTTAGCAAGCTTAACTTTCTTAACCTTTTTATCAACGGTGAACATATTAACACCTGTTTTTTCTGTATCAGCATCATAATATGTTCTGTGAAGATATGCAAGTGTTCCGTCTATTGTGTCTATGTTCTTAATAAATACTACCTTACCGCTATGGTTGATATACGCTGTAACCTTTTGACCTATACCTGATAAAGATATATATTCACGAATATCTTTGCTTGTTTCGTATTCTGTTCCGTCTATTGTGACATATCTTCCGTTATCCTTTGAAATATCCAATTTACCTGACGTATTTTCTGTACTGATAATTACCTTTGCATATGAGCGGTCTACACTCATCATAACAGAGAGTACATTATTTTTTGCAATAGTATCAAGGCTCATTTCTGTTCCTTGAGCACTTACCACATCAACATCAATGTTGTCGAAGCTTATGGATTGCTGAGGATCTAAAAGATTTTGCGGTATCGGAACATCAATCTCGTTAAAAACTGTCTTTGTTGTTTCCTGATAGCCGCTTACTAATATTGTATAATAATTCTCTATTATAACAATATCGTATTTATTATCAGAATTATTGCTGATAAGCTTTACTGTACCATTATCAGGACACATAATGTCGTTCAAAAGACTTGGGTCAACTCCGCCTACAAACGGTTTTCCGTTATAGATAACCTTATAATTGTCTGTTAATGAATAGCTTTTCGTTTTTGATGTTTTCTTTCCTGTAAATACATCATATACGCTATTTCCAAAGCTCTTTATGTCATTACTGTTAATTACTTCAATCTCATTCCAACCAGACGGTGCGTACGCATAAATTATCGTATCTCCCAGGTCTGTCACTTTCCAATATGCTTTTACATTACAGCCCAAAAGGTCTTTTTTGCCAGATTTATTGACATATGCCTTATTTCCGATTTTTATGCCATTCTTTCCGACTGTTGAACTCTCTGAAATACCTGTTATTCCGTTATCAGTAACGATACCTGTTATCTCTTTTATTTTGAAACGCTTTTCCATAAGGGGTGCGCTGTCAAACTTATCAGGAAAACCGTCAATTCTATTACCGTACTTAACCTCTGCAAATAATGCATTTTTCAACATTTTGTAAGCATCTTCAGTTGTGAGTGTACTATCCTGCGGATTTATTCCGTCGAGAATACCTATCTCGTTTGCCAATACTAAATATCCGCTGTCTGATGCAAGGAAATCATAGCCTAAAATTCTTACAAGCACAGCACTTGCATCATGATAGCTTATATTCGCATCAGGTGCAAATTCTATAGGTGACACGCCGTTTACAACATCTAAATCTGTCAAAAGCATAACACTGTTAAATATCGGCGAATTCTTCTGCACGTCAGCAAACTTAGGTTCTTCGTTTGAATAATCATAAGTATACGGAACTCCGATCTTTGCAGCAAGCTTTACGAACTCTCCTCTTGTCATTGGAGCATCGCCCTCTGCTACATCTTTCTCACTAAGCACGCCAAAGCCTATAAGAAAATCCGCCGCTGAGTTGGTATCCTGAGAAGCATGTGCCGGGAATGCACATGCTATAATCAGCAATAATACCGCTAATAATGTTTTTTTAGTATTCATATTAGTTTACTCCTTCCTCAAGTGCTTTTATAAGCACTGCTGCCTCTGCTCTTGTAACAAACTGTGTAGGTTTGAATGTATTATCATCGTAGCCGTTTATTATACCCTCGGCTCCAAGCACTGCTATAGCCTCTGTTGCGTAATCGGCAGCATTTTCCATATCAGCAAAATCCTTTCTGTCACTTGTAAAGGCATATTTGCTTTCTGTCAATGCGCGATAAATTATTACCGCCATATCCTGACGTGTAATATTTCGTCCTACACCAAACTCTGTTTCGCTTATTCCGTCAATAAGTCCTTTTTTCTTTGCTGAGGCAACGTAAACTGCATACCATGATGTCATATCAACGTCCTCAAAATCTGCTGAAGCATTTTCATTATATATTCCCGAAGCAAGGACTGCCATTTTTGCAAACTGCTCTCTTGTTACCAGTCCTGCCGGTTCAAATTTACCGTCTGATACTCCGTTAATAATATTTCTCTTTGCAAGATAAAGAACTGCTTCCTTTGCCCAACCGTGATTTGCCATATCTGTAAATACATCATCTGCAGTAACCACAGGCTTAGGTGGAACAACATCACTTGTTATTTTTGTCGGTTTACCGCCGCCGCCGCCAAAATCAGGACTTGTTTGAGGCGGATTATTAATATTCGTTGACGGAGGATTTGCTACTGCCGTGTCAAATTTAGCTTTTAAATCCTCACCGTCTGCAAAGGTTACACCAACTATTGTTGACCGTACTGCCGATTTTTGATTTGCATTTAATCTATTATAGCTTGTAAAGTCAATTCCTGTATACTCTAATCCTAATTTCAGCTTATCCTCGATTAAGCCCTCATATCTGATTTTTTGCAATTCATTAAGGTATTTTATTTCGTCCCTTGCAAATTGGATATTTGTCATAAGCTGACTCACATATTCCGATGTCGAAGGACCTGTAAGAAGATTTCTTCTTTGATACATTCTCTTTTCAAAGAGAGCTTTATCTCTTGCCGAAACAAAATCCTTTGTAAAATCAATGCCTATAGCCGCATTATACTCGTTTGTTTTTTGGTATATCTGAGACTGTAGGATTGTACCTTCTGATAATGGTTTTATATACTCATTAATAAGATCCGTTGCTCTAATATATTTAATTGGTTTGCTAATTGCTCCGTTTTCAGTTAAAACGTATGCTGTATATGGTCCTGTAGGATTATTGAATGCAAATGTATTTCCGAATACATTTGCGCCATCTTTTTCCTCTACGTTTGAATAAACCAATGCCAAAGTCTTGGTTTGTGCATCACTTAACGGAGTATTTTCTCCTTCAAGAACAAGGATTGGATAAACACCGCTCTGTGCTGAAGTTTTTCCTGAAATATAAAGCACACTGTTTGCACTGTCTGCTACACCGTTACCAAAAGTCGGCAAGCTATTTTCATATGTAATCTCATATTCGGGCTTAGGATTTTCTTCCTTTATTGTATCAGGCTCATGCAAGATACTGCCGATATTGCCGTTTTCATCCTTTGTCCATACATACAGCTTAACTCTCTCTGCACCCAGTGGAATACCTGTCAGGTTAAAGGTATTGGTACCCACAATTACATCCTTATATTGTATTGCAAGCAAGCCGTCATTTTTATCATACACTGCAACAGCACCAATCATATTGCTTGCTGCTCTGGTGTTAGCCTTGATAACCATTGTATAATCAATAGTGGTTGCCTTTGCAAGTCTCATTCCGTGAGTATTAAGAATCGCACTTGCATCCTTTGTATCAACGTAAACATTACTTGCTTTTTTTGTTACAAAGCCTCTTGTAAAAGCTCCGTTCATCTCACGTTCATTTATTGCCGAAAGGCCTTCAACATTCAGATTATAGCTTGTATATGGTTTCAAGCCTGTTACTGCAATGCTGAAATTCTTTTCTGACACTTTTGTTACAGTAATCTCGCAATCCTTCACCTTGTCATCATTCTCATCTGTGATGTACGTTGCTTTTTGAAGTGCTGATGCTTCAACATCTTCATTAAATTTCAGTAACATATTATTTGTATCTACATAATATTCGCCATGGCTAAAGTTTGCACTGTCTACACCAAGTGTTTTTGTAACACGCTTTATCGAAATATTTGATATCTCAAATTCCGCTGTCTGACGTCTTTGCGCCTTACATGAAAATTGTATATTACGTATGTGCATATACGGTGACCAGTTCATACGTTTGTCGTCTTCTCCCCATCCTACACTTTTATTCATGTCAACCGTATATAGTTCCCCGTCTTCTCTTACAATGGTTATGATACCTGTTTGTACATCTGCCTTTATCTTTATATGGATAGTTTCCTTTCCTTCAAGCTCTTCAGCCCTATAAACCTTTACCTTAGTCGATCCTGCACTACCCTTTTGTGCTGATAAGCCATTTTCATCATATTTCATATCAAAGGTCGGGCCCCAACCGCCGATGTCTTTCCATGTTTCGTCTTGTGAGTGGTCTGAAGTAATGCCAAAGCTTATAGTTGATGACAATGATGATGTGGTTGTTAAATCAGGCAGCTTTAAATCATATTCAAACGTCATAACAGATTCATGAGGATATTTTTTACTACTTGGCTCATAATAATCATCTATTTTTGTTGCCTTTGGAATAACCTTAACAGCCGCATCTGAATTTGTTATTTCGGTCTTTACTCCGTTTTCAACAGCAGTAAATGCAGTTGTTGTAAAGTCGCTTGACCACCATTTGACGGTATTACTTCCATCGTCTGTCGTTACAATCTCTGTGTCGCCGTTTACAGGTTTTTGATATGGATCCTCGGGAGATACTTCAACCTCGGCTTCAGTGCTAAAATTCAGTGTAAATACACTTGCAAGAGGCAGTCTTGGATCTGTGTCACTAAGAAGAGTATCACCAAGCCTTAACGTAAATCCGCAAAGCTCTACCAAATCCATACGTACACTTACTTTTCTTTCGTCCTCCTGATTAACTGTAAAGTCTTGTGGGATATTATCCTCATCAACAAGTGTTAATGCTGCTTCTACGTCCTCTACCTTTACATTCTGTGAAAA
>CADBPJ010000076.1 GCA_902796445.1 uncultured Ruminococcus sp.
ATTCAGACCTGACGGCGATATGTCCCGTGCTGAAGCTGCGGCAATCTTTGCACGTCTTATCGCAGATAAGAAAAATGAGTCTGTAAAAGGGACGCCTTCATTTAAGGATACACCAAACAACGAATGGTATTCTGCTTTTGTTGGTTATCTTGAAAAATATAATATCATAAGCGGATATGAAGACGGCACATTCCGTCCGGATGAATCAATTACCCGAGCAGAATTCGTTACAATCGCAGTTCGCTATTATTCGTTATTTAATGAGGTAAAATCAGTATCGAACACAACAAAATACAATGACCTTTCAAATAACTACTGGGCAATTAAGAATATAAGCTATGCGACAAGTGAGAAATGGCTCAATGGCTATTCCGATGGATCTTTCAGACCTGATATTGTCGTTACACGAGCTGAAGTTGTGACGATTATTAACCGTGCAACGGGACGCAATGCCGATACAGAATTTATCAACAAAAATCTGACTGTTCTCAACAGATTTACAGATGTTAAGAACAATTCTCACTGGGCAGCATATGACATTTTTGAAGCATCAAATGATCATACCGGAATAACTAACGGTTCAAACGAAATCTGGAGCAAATAAATTGGTATGAGGGAGTCGCGCAATCGGCTCCCTCATTACAGAAAGGAAAAACCATGAGAAATATAATAAACAGATTAATGCTAACATTGCTTATACTGACTTGCATCGGCAGTGTTGCCATCCCGGTGTATGCGGACACGGACGGTACGGAGTTACAGGTTGTCGAGCCGCAGAAACTGGAAATACAGCTTGGTCAAAGCTGGGCCGGCGTAGAGTTTACATTAAAAACTGATGCCGGTATGTACCCGAACGCAATTCCTGTTGATGAAACCGGTGTACTGAAATTAGAAATCGGCGGCAGCAAAAGTTATGTTCTTTCATGCTTACAGTCATCTATTGATATTCCCGATCCGGATAACAATACCCCTGCCACACTGATGACTTTAACGCGCGATAAGCAAAACGCTGCTGCATCCAAGGAAAAAGACGCCAAACAGTCTGAAACAATTCCGGTAACACAGATAGTTTTTCTTTCGGTTGGAATCGTCCTTGCGATAAGCGCTTTGGTGGCTATTCATATTACCTCAAAACGCCATAGCTCAGATGACGACGATGAAGAAGATGATGCTGAATAATCTTTCAGACTGAAATAAAAAAGCAAAAATATTACTTATAGTAATATTTAATAAAATAATTAAAATAAATATTACTATAAGGGTTGACAATGGGGCTGTTCTGTGGTATACTATAACCGTGGCAGGGGTTTGTATCCAGGCTTTCGGTTCTTCGGGAGATTCCCGGAGGCAGACTTAGATATAAGGAACCGTTACGGAGAAGCATAGTGAGCAATCCATAATGATACAGCCCCTAACAATTGAATATGTAGCCGAAAGGCTGCTTAAATACTTACAGAGTCAAACGCCGAGTGAGACACCAATATATCGGCACTTTGATTCTGTATGCCTATTTTTGCAGACTTTCGGCTTTTTTTATTGCATATCAGAGCCAAAACATTTAATGATTGGAGGAAAACAACATGAAGAAAAAAAGAAAGGGAATCACCGGCGGCATTCACCGCTGCCCGTATTGCGGCAGTCCTGTTACCTACAGGAGTGCTGATGGTATCTATAAAGATAACAGCCGCGGAACAATGCTCTATGTATGTTCACATTACCCGGAATGCGACGCATATGTGCGCGTTCATACAGGAACAAATATTCCGGTGGGAACAATGGCGGACCGAAAGCTTCGTAATCTCAGAAATGAGGCACACAAACATTTTTCAAAACTGATCCGCGATGACTATATGACCAAGCAGGAGGCATATCAGTGGCTTGCCGGTTTGCTCGGTGCACCACAGCGGGAAGCTCATATCGGATATTTGAGTGAGTATTATTGCAATATTGTCATTGAGGAAAGCAAAAAGGAATATGAACGCTATTTAAGAAAAAAGCGTGAAAGAAAAAATTTTGAAAGGAGCGCGTTGGCATCATGACATTAACGAAAGAAATGCAAAAGAAAGTCGAAGAAAATATGGGACTTGTCGGTAAAGTTATAAGCGATAAAATTCACGGCTTGGATACTCCGAACTTTTATTCTTATGACGATCTGTTTCAAATCGGCTGTATCGGTTTATGCAAGGCTGCTTACAGCGATTGCGGCGGAACTTTCTCTACATATGCGTATAGACTCATCTGGAATGAAATTTGCGACGCTCTGCGCTATGGAGTGAAAAAATCCAAAGCGGAACAATTACTTGAGGATATCAACAGTATTCGAGCTGAAGAAACTGCCGCGCCCTCATTTGAAACGCAGGTTGAGTGCATCGAAACAATAAATAAAGTAAAAAAAGGCGCACCCACCGGTATTGCAAAAGGGATTGACGCACTGATGATGTCTGTTGTAGGAGGATATTCGTGCAAGGAAATCGGCAAAAAACTTCATATGCGGACAAATATTGTAACAGCACAGATGTCAAAAGCACGCAAGTATCTGCGTAAAATTCCTGAGCTTAACGACTTATACTTCGCCGGTGATGCTGTATGAGAAAAAAGAGATTTATAATACCGGGATTGATTCTGTTTGTTATCGTACTGGCATTCAAGTATTTCCTTTTTATCGGATATGTTCCGAGTGAGTCTATGGAACCGACACTGAAAGCCGGAAGCTACATTATTGGCAGCAGAATTTATGGTGAACTGAAAACCGGGGATATTATAATATTTGAGCATGATGAAAAAATGCTTGTCAAACGCATAGCGGCAACAGAAGGAGAACGGATCACCGAAAACGGATTTACTTATATTGTTCCCAAAGGCAGTTATTTTGTCATGGGTGACAATCGAAACAATTCGTTTGATTCACGATATTGGGCAGAACCGTTTATCACATCGAATGAAATTAAGGCTAAACTTTGGATACATTAAAATCACAAAACGGCAGTTGTTAGTAACGATAAACAACTGCCGTTTTTATTGCAAAACAAAATATTTTCATACTATTCAACAAAAAACGCCTGCATTCCTTGTGTAATAAGGATTTGGAGTATTCCACAAAGCAAAAGTCAATGTTAAAATAATAATAGTCATTATAACACAAACGGCGAAAAAAAGCAATATTTTTTGAGAATTTTTAAGAAATTCTCCGTCAAAAATTTAAGGAGATGATTTGATATGGCACGAAGAGGCGAAAACATTTACGAAAGAAAAGATGGTAGATTTGAAGGACGGTATATCAAAGGTTATGATATAAACGGAAAAGCAATCATAGGTTATATATACGGCAGATCTTATAAAGAAGCTAAAGAAAAATTGGCTTTTGCAAAAGCACAGGTTGAACATGAGCGAAGCAAACCACCCTCTGAAATGTATATTTCGGAATGGTTTGAAAAATGGCTGTCTACGCAAAAACATATAAAAAAGTCTTCTTACTCGGTTTACTCCTCGCTGATCAAACGGCACATAGTAAAAAGGCTTGGAAAACTGCGTTTATGTAATATTACAAAAGATAATCTGCAAGATTTTGTTGATAGCTTGGCACAAAAATTTCAGCCTTCTTATGTCCGGACAATATACACCGTTTTAAGATTAGGGCTTGAGGCCGCCGAAGATCGGAATTTAGTCAATGATATATGTAAAAAAATCAAGCTTCCAAAACTGAAACTTAAAGAAGTTATTGTGTTCAGCAAACAGGAGCAAAAAGACATTGAAAAATACTTGGAAAATTCTGAAAAGCCCAATGATATCGGAATTTTGATATGTTTGTATACAGGAATAAGAATAGGCGAATTATGCGCACTTACATGGGATAATATTGACTTGAGCCGAGGAATTATATCTGTTACTAAAACTTTATACAGAGCAAAAACAAGCAAAGGTAAGAAAAAAACAGAACTGATTATAACATCGCCAAAAAGCGATTCGTCAATCAGGGAAATTCCGCTTCCAAAATTCCTGATTGATAAGCTCTCGGGAATAGAAAATAAGTCCGGATTTTTGATTAACAGAAAGGGCAAGTTTATCGAGCCTACGGTTTATGCAAGAAGATTCAAAGCAATATTGGAAGAGTGTAATATAAGGAATGTGAAATTTCACACGACTCGGCATACTTTTGCGACGCGTGCATTAGAGATCGGAATGGATATTAAAACGCTTTCCGAAATTCTCGGACACGCCTCGCCAACAATAACACTAAACACCTATTCTCATTCTTTACCTGAGCATAAGAAAAAGGAAATGAATCGCTTAGGTAAGATGTATAATCCGTCCAAATAGTCCGTCAATTTAAGATAAAACATTTGAATAGCTAATATCTTCAGGCATAAATCGTTAAATATTTTGTTTAACGATTTTTTATTTTGCCCATAAAACAAAGTATTTAATCATTTGACGGATTAAGAGGTGATATTGTGGAGAATGAAAAAAAGCAGCATCGCTGCTGCTTTACTGGGCATAGATCAAGTAAATTGGATTATTCCGAAGGTGAGATAAAACCTCTTTTGGAAACGGCCATTGACAATGCAATATCGGACGGATATGTAACTTTTATAACCGGTATGGCAGAGGGTGTTGACATATGGGCGGCTGAAATTGTGCTTGAAAAGAAAAAGCATAATACGGCGTTACATCTAATCTGCGCCATACCGCACCCCGGTTTTGAAAACAAACGAAGTGAATATGAAAAGGAACGGTATATGCACATACTTCAAGGCGCCGACTACACAACAACCGTAAGCGACCACTATTTCAGAGCTTGTTATCAACGAAGAAATGAGTTTATGGTTGATCATAGCAGCCTTGTAATAGCTGTTTGGAACGGGGCACCATCCGGAACTCAAAACACCATTGATTACGCAAAGAAAAGGGGTGTTAAAACAATTAACATTATAGAATAAGCAAATAGAATAGAAAGTACATCACATTATAAAAGTGAAATAAGCAATCTTGACAAAAAAATAAAAACCATTGACAACTTCACAAATATATTTGGGTATTCGTGTTAAAATATATTTATAAAGGAGTTGTTTAATATGAAATCAATAACAAAAAAATTAATCGAAAAGTTTAGACTATATCTTATTAACGAGGAAAAATCGGAAGCAACAATAGAAAAATATATTCGTGATATTATCAAGTTCCGAATGTGGATTTCCGGGAAGACACTGAACAAAAAAATAGTTTTGGAATATAAGCAATTTTTGATAGAAAGCTATGCTCCGGCAAGCGTGAACTCAATGCTGTCATCCATTAACAGTTTTTTTGAGTATAATGAATGGTTTGATTGCAAAGTTAAGGCTTTGAAAATACAAAAACAAACTTTTTCTGCCGAAGATAAAGAGCTGACAAAAGGAGAATACCAAAAACTATTGGAAGCTGCAAAACAAATTGAAAATCAAAGATTATACTATTTGATGCAGACAATATGTTCAACCGGAATTCGTGTATCAGAACTCAAGTTTATTACTGTAGAAGCTGTAAAAAGCAGACAAGCCAGAATAAACTGTAAGGGTAAAGTGAGAATGATTTGGCTTTCGGGAGAGCTTTGCAGAGTTCTTTTGATGTATATCAAAGAAAATAACATAAAAAGCGGCAGCGTGTTCCAAACAAGAACAGGCAAGCCGCTGAATCGGTCAAATATTTGGTCGGACATGAAAAAACTTTGTAAATTGGCAGGGGTTTCAGAGAAAAAAGTGTTTCCTCATAATTTAAGACATTTATTCGCAAGAACGTATTACAGTCTTCAAAAGGATATCGTCAGACTTGCAGATATTTTGGGACATTCAAACGTTAATACGACTCGAATTTACACAATGGAGTCGGGTATCGTGCATCGCAGGCAAATTCAGAAATTAGGGCAAATTTTCATACGGGCATAAAAAAAACAACATAATTCTCATTATGTCGTAAACGAAAACCAAAATACTACATATTTCTATTAGATATGATAGCACATTTAATTGATTTTGTCAATGGTTTCAGTGAATCTTGTTATATTTTGTAACTTTTTAACACAAATCCATGAAATTTAGGCATAAAAACTTAGCCAATGACAAAATCAATTTTTTCATTGGCTTATTTCTCGTGCCAATTTGCATAAAAACAAACCGATTATTATGCTGTATTTTGTGTCATTCGTCACTAATGCATAAATTTTAGTTCAGCCGCAGGGCTGTTTTTTTTATTTATACGGCACATAATGAGAATTATGTGTTCCATGAAATTTATTGCTACGACATAATGAGAATTATGTTGTAGACAATTTTTTTGGAATCTATCCAATCAAGCGTTTGGAATAAGAGGTGATTTAAAAATGTCTGCAAGTAGAGAAGCACGGAAACAGGATATGATGAACACAATTCTACAGATT
The DNA here is from genome assembly GCA_902796445.1 of uncultured Ruminococcus sp. Taxonomy (GTDB): domain Bacteria; phylum Bacillota; class Clostridia; order UBA1381; family UBA1381; genus Ornithomonoglobus. The sequence continues at coordinate 6,410 of CADBPJ010000076.1, forward strand.
TATGTCAGTCAAGGACTGGAAAACACAAGCATGAGAGACATAGCAGCTGCGTTAAAGATCAATATATCAACAGTTTATGATTATTTCAAATCAAAAGAAGATATTGTGATCGAAAGTGCCAAGTATTATATGCAGCAGTTAGAGGAAAAGTTTGAAGAGGAACACAGGCAAATCGCACCTGATTTAAAAACTGAAGTAAAACGGGTTTTCGACTTACTCACCGGAGAAAAACAAAATTTGCGTTTTATCTACCAAGTAATATCAAGCCCGATGTATGGCGAACGCGGCAGGCACGAGCTTGAAAGTATTTATACCGAGTATATGAAGTTTTCAGAAATTCTTGCCGTTGCTTACGGAATTGATCCCGAGCGCTTTGAAGCCGCATTTCTTCTGTTTGTCGCAACGGTGCATGATTTCTGTCTGTGGGATAACGAGGAATTTGTTAACAAAAAGCTAAAATGTATTTACTATCTAATTGATAAGGAGCTTGAAAAAAATGATGTGCTTTAGTAAATAAGAACCATATGTTCATTGGCAATAGGCCAATAAAAACACGAATGCAACATTAACATAGCAACCAATAACATAAGGAGATATTTTTTATTATGGAACAAGAAAAAGAGTTTTCGGTTATAAATATTGCAGAAACTTTGTTGTTAATCAGACATTATATGTGGATCCTCATTGCAACTACTGTCGCTTTTGCTTTCGTTGCATTTATAGGAGTAAAGTTTCTTACAAATGATACATATACGGCTACAGGTGTTTTGTATGTAAGCAATATAAGTAACAAAAATACAAGCGGTGATATAGTTGGTTCCATACAGAAAAGTGATATTGATACCTCAAAAACCATCAGCACAACATATATAGAACTTTTAAAAACACGAGATTTCTTAGAAACTGTTAGCGATAAATTGAACAACACAGTTTCTTGGTCTGAAATCAAACAAATGCTAAAAATTTCGTCAATAGGTGATACTGAGTTGCTGAGAATTTCAGTTACAGCCGGAAGTGCTGAGGATTCGTTCAGAATTGCACAAAGCATAATTTATCAAGCTCCGGAAAAATTATTGCAGATTTACGATGGCGGAAAAGTGGACATAGCAGATAATGTATATAAGCCTTCTGCACCCGATGATAAAAATCTAATGACAAAGATTATGTTTAGCGGTATTTTAGGTGCTGTTTTAGGACTGTTTATAATTTTTGCAATAAACTTCTTTGATCGGAAAATACATAACGGTTCAGATATATCAAAAAAATATAAAGCCTCTGTTCTTGGAGAAATATCAAATGGAAACATCGCAACTTCGACTAAAAGAGGCTCAAAGAACAATATTGGAGACGGCACAGAAAAAATTCTAAGCAAGGACACGTCATTTGATGTCGCTGAAACATATAAGTCAATAAGAACAAACATAATGTTTTCCACCACGAAAACAGAAAGTGGGAAAATAATTTTAATAACAAGTTCTTGCCCCGGCGAGGGAAAAACGACCACAAGCATTAATATGGCTATTACATTTGCTCAAACCGGTGCAAAAGTAATATTGGTAGACTGTGATTTGAGAAAATCAAGAGTGCATCGTTATTTGCAGCTTGATAGAAAGTCCGGTGTTTCTAATGTTGTGTGTGGATACACAAAACTTGATGATGCTATACAAACAGGTGTCAGGGAACACTTGGATGTCTTAACCGCCGGAGAAATACCTCCCAATCCGGCAGAACTATTGGGTACTACCGAATTCAAGAATTTACTTGAACAATTAAAAGAGAGATATGATTATATATTTGTGGACACCCCGCCGCTAACAGTAGTTACAGATGCTTCAATAATTATGAATAATTGTAACGGAACCATTATTGTAGCTCGCGAGAATATGACTACATTTGATATGTTAGATGTAAGCATGAGTGAAATAGCACGGTCAGGGACAAAGCTTTTAGGAGTTATTCTGTTAGATAGTACCGAACGCCAGAAGAAATACGGGTATTACAAAACAAATAAATACGGGAATAAATATGGATACAAATATAAGTATGATTATACATATGGAGATGATACGTCAGATAAGAGGTGAGCACATAGATGATAGATTTACATTCTCATTTTTTGCCGGACATTGATGATGGGGCAAAAAATGCTGTTCAAAGTATTGCTATGTTGAAAGAATCCTTTTCACAAGGAGTTCGGTTATGTATTGCAACACCTCATGCGACAATCCACTGTAATAATGATATTGAGGAGTTTTTACTCGCAAGAAAAAGAGCAATCGAACTGCTTAAATCAAATTTGACAAACAGAAATGATATTCCGAAGCTTTCGGTCGGTGCAGAGGTTTATTGGGACAATAATATTAACCAATATGAAAATATAGAGAGACTTTGTATTTATGGTACAAATGCCCTGCTTGTAGAATTCCCTCTTTCAAGACATATTTCAAAATATGCCGAAGAATGGTTTTATGAGTTAAACCGCAAAGGAATTATTCCTGTTATTGCACACATAGATCGGTATGTTTTTTTGGAAGAAATACTTGAAAAGCTTGAAGGATTGAAAGTGAATTATCAGATCAATGCCTCCAAATTCTTGTCAATATCAGGGAGAATACTGCTACGAAAAATACTGAAATATGATAAGAACTATATTATTTCCAGTGATATGCACAACACTTCAACCAGAGCTTGCAATATGGCTGCGGCATATAAAAAAGCAAAAAGCAAATATCCACATATTGCGGAAGATTTGTTTTTAAATAATGCAAAAAATATTTTAAGGGGGGTGAATTTATTTTGAGTAATAATTTACTAATCGTCGGTGCAGGTCAATATGGGCAAGTCACAAGAGAAGTTGCAATTTCGATGAATAAGTTTAATAAGATTGACTTTTTGGATGATTCAAATGATATTGCAATAGGCAAAATTGGTGATTATTCTAAATTTCTGAATAACTACAAGTATGCAATTGTGGCAATCGGAAACTCTGAAGTACGCTCAAAAATTTTAGATAATTTAGTCGCTGCAGGATTTCAGATACCGATTTTAATACATAAAAATGCCTATGTTTCAGAATCTGCAATAATTAAAAAAGGCTGCATAATTGAAGCAAACACAACTGTAAATACTGATTCGCAGTTAGGAACAGGAACTATCGTTTCGGCAGGAGCAATTATTAACCACAATTCCATTGTTAATGATTTTTGCCATATAGATATAGGAGCGATTATTCCTTCAAATTGCACAGTTCCGGGTAAAACCAAAGTAGAAGCCGGTATGGTATACAAAAAATCTTGAATACAAACATAATTAAGGAGATAACATTATGAATTATTTAATAGTAGTCGCTCATCCCGATGACGAGGTGCTTGGTGCGGGAGCCTCAATACATAAATTTGTAAACAACAATGATACTGTTGATGTTTGTATAATGTCTTCCGAAGCAAAGGCAAGAGCTTTTCGTCCAGAAGATGAAAAATTAGAATCAGATTTGAATGAATCATCTAATATTTTGGGAATACGAAATATTTATGAAGGCACATTCCCAAATATAGAAATGAATACCGAATCACATTTAAAATTGGTTCAGTTTATAGAAAAGGCGATTTTGGAGTCGAATGCCGATATTGTGATTACACACCATATGGCTGATACCAATAATGATCATATGCATACATCAATGGCTTGCCAAGAGGCTGTTCACCTATTTCAACGCAGAACTGATGTAAAACCATTGAGTGAATTTTGGTATATGGAAGTGTTGTCTGCAACTGAATGGTCATTAAATTCATCTATGAATAGATTTATGCCCAATATGTTTGTAGAAGTAGGCGATGAAGGCATAAACGCTAAAATTAAAGCATTATCAGCATATTCGGGTGTAATGAGACCATACCCACATCCGAGAAGTGAACAAGCAATAAGGGGATTAGCATCGTATAGAGGTGCGCAGGCAAATTGTAACTACGCAGAAGCATTTGAATGTGTATTCAGAAGGGTTGATAATATATGAGTTTTACATACCGTTTATGTAAAAGAATTTTTGATATTGTTTGCTCGGTCTTGGGGCTTTTAGTTGCGAGTCCGATATTCATAGTTGCGGTTATTGGTATTTTAATATCAGATCCGGGACCAATACTATATGTTGCAGATCGTGTAGGGTATAAAAACAGGCACTTTAAAATGTATAAGTTTAGGTCAATGCGTGTGGATAAAGAGGCAAACGAAAATAATTTTAAAGCTGACACTAACAGAATATTTTCGTTTGGTGCTTTTATGCGTGACACGAAAATCGACGAACTACCTCAGCTGATTAACCTGTTGAAAGGTGATATGTCGATTGTTGGTCCACGCCCTGCCTCAAGTGATCAGGTGGGTGTTGTCAGAAAAGGTAAATACGCAGCATGCTCAAGTGTAAAACCTGGTCTTACAAGCCCTTCTGCTCTTTATGATTATATTTATGGCGATACTGTAGAAGATGAAAAAGAGTATGAGGATAAAGTTTTACCTACTCGTCTTGAACTTGATTTGTATTATGTGAATAATGCAAACATGCTTCTTGATATAAAAACAATATTTGACACCGCATTATGTATTATTAAGCAAATATTGAAAATAAGTTTGGATAAAAAGAAAGAAAGCCTTATCAGTTTGGTAAATAGTCCAAGCAAAAAGCAAATACCCTCAGTTACATATATCGGAGAAAAGTAAAATGAAGTTATTGATAATAAGTCAGTATTACTATCCGGAACAATTTTTAATTAATGAAATTGCTCCGGAGCTGGCAAAAGACGGGCACGAAGTTACAGTGCTTACTGGGTTGCCCAATTATCCGGTAGGCAAAATATATGACGGATATACTCATAAAGAGAAACGGGTTGAGACAATTAAAGGTGTAAAAGTAATTCGGTGTTTTGAAATAGGACGACATCATTCACCGGTAACACTGATTTTGAATTACATAAGTTATATGTTTTCTGCATCTATGCGTGTTTGCAGGATAAACGAAAAATTTGATGCAGTTTTTGTATATCAATTGTCGCCTGTTACAATGGCAATGCCTGCAATTAAGCTAAAGAAAAAACAAAAAATACCGATTTTATTGTACTGCCTGGATTTATGGCCGGAATCGGCCAAGGCTCACATGAAAAATGAAAATGGTGTTTTATACAAGGCTATACAGGCTATGTCAAAAAAAATATATGAGAGCTGCGACAAAATTGCTGTTACTTCTTTGCCTTTTGTCGATTATCTGCATAGAGAACATTCGGTAGAAAAAGAACGTTGTATCTATCTGCCCCAACACGCAGATGATAAATATCTTAGCCTTGACCTTGACTCAGAGAATAATGGAATTGCTGACTTTATGTATGCAGGTAATTTAGGTGCCGGTCAACGTGTTGATGTTATAATTCGTGCGGCAGCAATGCTTAGGGACAGAAAAGACTTTTTGATACATATTGTTGGATATGGCTCACAATACGCAGAATTAACCGAGCTTGCACAAAAACTAAATATATCTGATAGAATTATTTTTTACGGTCAGCAACGTTCGGTTGATATGCCGAGTTTTTATAAGAAAGCTGATGTCCTGTTGCTGACTCTTAGGGGAAATAATTTCGTAGGCAATACAATGCCGGGAAAATTGCAAACGTACATGACTACCGGAAAACCAATTTTAGGTGCTATAAATGGAGCTTCTCAGCAAGTAATCCGGGAGTCAGGCGCCGGAAAGTGTGTTGATTCCGGTGATTATAAGGGATTGGCTGGTATTATGCTTGAATACATAGAACACCCCTCTGATTTTCAAACATGTGGAGCCGGTGCAAAGAAATATTTTGAAAAGAATTTTACAAAGAAGATTTTTATGGAACGACTGGAATGTGAACTTCAGAACTTAATAAAACACTCTTAGGAGATGTGAAGAATGAACTTTAAAAAGGTCTTTAATGGACGTGCTTTATATGTTGAAACAAATAAAATATGGGTTGCAAAAGGTATGAAATTTTGGGCGATTGATTACTCCGGAAATCGTGTGTCCCGAAAGTACAGCATAGGAAACTTTATTCAAAAGATACTTTCTTGCAATCGTATGTCGCGACAATTATTGCGCGAAGGAATTCATCACATTGTTGTTTTACCAAACAACAATATTATTGCAACCACAAAAAAGAAAACTTTTGTAGTTGATAGAAACGGGAAAATTATAAATATATTTGCAGGGTATCGTGGGAATAAACCCGGTACACAGGGTGTCTGTGTAACCCCGAATGGTTCTGTGTTTTTTGGTGAATATACATTAAATCCTCAGCGCAGCCACGGAAGTACTCTTTACAGAAGTATAGATGGCGGTTTGAGTTTTCAAGCAGTATATGAATTTGGCAAGAATGAAGTAAGACATATTCATTTTATAAAATACGATCCTTTTGAAAAATGTCTATGGATGGGAACCGGAGATCGTGATTTTGAATGCAAGCTTTTAAGAAGTGATGACAATGGTGATACATGGTATGTGGTTGGTGAAGGAAATCAAGATTGGAGGGCAATAGGCATTTGTTTTCAAAAAAACTATATTATCTGGGGAACCGATGCTGGTAGCGTACCGGATCAAAACCACATTATCCGCTTGGATCGCCAAACGAAAAATATTGAAATTGTTGCAAATGCTGAGGGACCGTGCCATGGTTGCGGAAGCTTTAAAGATGGCAGAGTTTTCATCAGCACCGGTGTGGAAGGCGGAGAAAACGAAAAAGACCGTTTTGCCAGGTTGAAATATGTTGATAACACTGTAATTCAAAATATATTTATGCTAAAAAAAGACCTCCTCCCTCTCATTCTCCAATATGGAGTTATGCGGTTTCCTGCCGGGACTGAAAATACAAATAAGGTTATATTTACGTCTATGGGATTAATACATGGTGGAGAAACTGTATTTATACAAAAATAATGGAAAGGAAATAAACGTTCATGGATACAACAAATACATCGCATTATTTTGGAAAACGGATATTGCTTATTGATGGCGGCTCCAGACAAGTGCTGCCTATGATTAAAGGTTTTCATAATTTAGGATGCACCGTTACTGTTTATTGTAACAGTAAATTAGATGTTGGCTATGTATATAAATATACAGATAATGCCATTCTTCGTAAATTTGATCCCTCTGATAAAGAAGCCTCAAGCAATTCAATTATTAGTGAGATTAAGACTCGTAATTATGATGTTGTTATTCCGATGAACGATTTTGCTGCACTTATACTGGCAGAAAACAAAGAAGAATTAAGTCAATATGCGATTATATATGTTAATGATTGGGACATTTATCGTATGGCATATGACAAAATTAATACAATGAAAGTATGCATGGAAAATAATATCCCTTGCCCCAAAACCGCTATAATCCGTAACATAGACGAAATTGATTACGCCGAATGGAAGTTTCCTCTTGTTATAAAGCCCAGAAGCAGTTATGGAGCAAACGGATTTAATATCGTGAATACTCCTGCTGAGCTTTCAGCGCATTTTTCGCAGACAGAAAAGAAATTTGGCCCTTCCTTAGTGCAAGAATACATAGAACAGGATAATAAACAATATCAGGTTGAGATGATTATGGATGACTACGGCAATTGCAAGACTATCGTTATAATGGATAAAGTCAGGTGGTATCCGATTAATGGCGGTTCAAGCACTATGAATGTAGCAATTCATGATAATGAAATTAAAAATAGTTGCATTGAGCTTTTAAGAAAAATCAAGTGGCATGGGTATGCATCTCTTGATCTCATTAGGGACAGCAAAGATGGGAAAGCCAAAATTCTTGAAATAAATCCTCGTATAAACGGTACAGCTAAGTTATGTTTTGCCTTAGGTATCGACCTAAGCAAAATGATTCTTGACGATTGTTTTGGGAATGAAATAACAGAATTTCCTGATTATAATGACGGAATTTGTCTTAGGTACTTTCATATGGATTTATTATGGTTTTTAAAATCAAAAAATCGTTTTAAGGCAAAACCGTCGTGGTTTTCATTTAAAAATACTGTAGATGAGATATTTGGTTTTGATGACTTAAAACCTGCTATTGTATACTCAATTACAGCATTTAAGAAACTAATAAACGATAAAAATAAACGAGGGATAAATTAGTATGGAAACTTGTTGTAATAAAAAAACAGAATATAATTTGGTTGATATATTCAAACTGATATGCGCTGTATTAGTTGTAATTATACATACCAAACCATTTGAAAGTGTGTTTTGGATTGATGCTGCTATTGGTATCGTAACAAGATTTGCTGTACCGTATTTTTTTACCTCCTCCTCATATTTTCTATTTAAAAAAATATTAGGTTCGGAGAATAAAGAAAAAATATATATTCAGTATTTCAAACGGTTGATAAGGTTTTATCTTGTTTGGTACATCGCATTTAACACGGTATCATTTTTCAAAGGATATATATATCACCCTGTTGAGTATATAAAGCAGTTTGCTTTCAGCACAAACGGCAGCCCTTTATGGTTTCTTTGTGCATTAATATGGGCATCTCTATTTGTGTATTTATTATCTAATAAGATAAATAAAAAAGCAATTATGGTGATAGCTGCATTGAGTTGGATAGTTGGATATATATTTTCCACATTAAGAGTTTTATTTGTGGGCAACTATTTTTTCGACTTAGTAAACAACTCTGTAATTAGCTTTATTGGCACACAAAATGGACTATTTTTTGCATTCCCATATGTAGCGATGGGAGCATTACTTGCGGAGAGCACTATAACAAAAGCAAACAAACTAAACGCTATAGGAATATTGTGTTCTATGCTTTTATTGAGTTTAGAATCAATAGTAGCCGTAATGGTCTTGCATGCAGATTTGACTTTTTTATGGCTGTCTGCATTACCTTTAGCATATTTCACGATAAAATTTACACTGACAAATAATTTGAATATAAATATAGATTTTTACGTTGTCAGAAAAGTGAGTACTTTGCTATATGTAACGCATGTTATGTTTATGCAGTCGGTGAAATTTGTAATAATGAGATTTGAGGTAAATGATCCTTATAATTTATGGTGTTTTGTAGGAACATTAAGTGTTTCACTTCTTTGTTCTTACTTATTGGTAAGACTTTCTAAAAGATGCAGCTTAATAAAATATGTTATGTGAGGTTAAACAATGCGAGTTTTTATGATCAACTCTTTTTTCAGCGTTGGCGGTCCGCCAAGAATTGTTAAAGGCATATATGATGTTTTAAAGGAAAATAATGATTTGTGTATTCTTGCTGCGGCACGAGAAAAGATAATTGATAGTATGCATACAACGAGAATAGGAACAAAAATTACTGCTTATCGCTGTGCCATTTTAGCTCGCATTTTTGACTCCGAAGGATTTAATGCAAAAAAACCCACTGAACAGTTGATAAAGCAAATAAAAGAGTATAATCCGGATATTATACACTTGCATAATCTTCATGGATATTACATTAATGTAGAAATCTTATTTGATTTTTTGAAAAAATACAAAAAACCTGTGATATGGACATTGCATGATTGCTGGTCGGTTACAGGACATTGCGTGCATTTCGATTATATCGGTTGTGATAAATGGAAAAAAGGATGTAACAAGTGTATCCAAAAAAAGGAATACCCGACCAGTGTATTTTTTGATAATTCGGCTGAAAATTACAAAAGGAAAAAAGCTGCTTTTACAGGTGTGCAAAATATGACATTAGTTCCGGTTTCAAAATGGCTGGAAGGTATAATAAAAAAATCATATTTGTCCGAATATCCTACGAATGTAATATATAATGGTTTGGATCTAAAACACTTCAAGCCTACGGCAAATACAATAAAATCAGCTTACGGTATAAAAAATAAAATTATGATTCTTGGAGTTGCTCAAAATTGGAGCAAGAAGAAAGGATTTAACGATTTTATTAAACTCAGTTCATTGTTGAATATGGATAAATATGCAATAGTTCTGGTTGGAGTACCCAAATCGCTGCAGAAAAAAGTACCACACAACATCATTTGTGTAGATCAGACTAACAGCACAACGGAATTGGCGCAGTTTTATAGTGCAGCAGATTTGTTTTTAAATTTATCTTATGAGGAAACCTTTGGTTTGGTAACTGCCGAGGCATTGGCCTGTGGTACGCCGGCTATTGTATATAACAGAACCGCAGTACCGGAAATAATCGACGAATCATGCGGCATTGTTGTTGAAGCTGGAAACATAAAGCTACTGAAAAAAATAATTACAGATGAAAAATGGAGAGCTATCGAATCTAATAACTGTGTTGAGCGTGCAAAACAGTATGAAGATAAGATCCAGTACTGCAAATACATCAAACTTTATAAAAAAATCTTAGAAGAAGGTGAAACGCTTTGAAGGCTTTGTTTTTAAACAACATTCCATCTCCATATAGAATAAATTTTTTTAATGAATTGGGCAAATATTGCGATTTGACAGTATTATTTGAACGTCATTCAGCTTCAGATCGCGATAAACGCTGGCAATCTGACAATTATAAAAACTTTGAAGCAGTTTTTTTAAAAGGAAAGGCTATTGGAGCTGATGGCAGTTTATCACTTGAATATAGAAAATATTTTAAAAAAAAATCGTTTGATATTGTAGTATTAGCAGGATACTCTTCCCCCACCGGAATATTGGCATTTTTACATTGTAAAATTCATGGTATACCATATATTGTGTCTTCCGACGGGGCGTTTGAGAGAAAAGAATCATTTTTAAAACATTCTTTCAAAAAGCTGCTGCTTTCAAAGGCTGTTGCCGGTATCGGAACAACAGATGAAACATTGAGATATCTAAATAGCTACAATGTGGTTCGCACATATAAATACCCGTTTACATCACTTTTTAAGAGTGATCTTTTAAAAAGCATACCAACTGAATCAGAAAAAGATAATTTACGAAAAAAACTCAAAATACCTGAGAAAAAAATCGTATTATCTGTAGGGCAATTTATATACAGAAAAGGCTACGATATTTTGATAAAAGCATTCTTAAAAATCAAAAATGCTGATATTGGATTATATATAATAGGCGGTACGCCCACACAAGAATATGTAGAATTGAGAGGAAACAATAAAAATATTCACTTTGTTGATTTTATGTCTAAAAACAAACTAAAGGAATATTATGAGGTCGCAGATCTCTTTGTATTACCAACTCGAGAAGATATTTGGGGATTGGTTATCAACGAGGCAATGGCCTGTGCCTTGCCGGTCATAACGACAGATAGGTGTGGCGCAGGAATGGAGCTTGTCAAAAACGAGGAAAACGGTTTCTTTGTTCACAGCGAGGATATCGAAGAATTATACAAGCGAATAAATACAATTATAGAAAATCCAATATTACAGAAAACAATGAGTGCAAAGAGTCTGAATATTATTCAAGATTTCACGATAGAAAAAATGGCAGAAAGACATATGGAAATATTTCAGCAGCTTTGCAAAAAATAAAAAAGTTGGGACCGATTATGATTAAACAAAGTACATACAAGTTGAATATGCTTGAAATTGAACAAGTTATTGCACAGATTTACATATACTTGTTGCCTTTTCGTATGATATCACAATTCGCATTTATAAAGAATCTGGTTGGTGTGTGTGCGCTTTATATTGATTTTGTATTCCACATGATCGGTTTGATGTTATGGATATGCAATAGCAAAGGAAATTTAAAAGCGGAAAGCGGAGAAAATCAATATCTTATAAATGATTTTTTAAAGCTAATTATATGGTTGAATACATCTTCTATCATAATGGCATTTTTTATTCAATCGAAATATGGAAATATTGGAAACGATAATGCTTTCGGTGCTGTTATAGGTATGATTATATATTTCTTCCAATATGCTCTTATGCTTTTATATAATATGAGGGTTCTAACTATATTAGAAAAAGAAAAAATCCATTTGATTTTTCACCGTTTATGCACTGTATTATTGATAATTGGATATACGCAGGTGCTTGTGATGAATGGTATCGGTGGTGGAATATATGATAGGTTAAACTTCATGGGGATTCTTAATAATTCATCACACCTACCCAAGCTATGTTTGACCGGTTCTGAGGGGGCAGCAGCAGGCAATATTATTTCCATATTGGTAATGCCGGTACTATTATCTGATATACTCATCGGACAGAATATTAAGTCTAATGTCATAAAAATAATTTTGTGGCTAATACCACTATACTTCACCAACAGTTCAACGGCATATATTCTGTTTGCAATTGAAATGATGGTGTTTTTAGCACTAATGGCTTTTGAGAAAAAACAAATAGTTTTACTGTTGAAGGTGCTAACCGTAACTTTAATATTGGTTTTGGTTTTAGGAATAATATTAAAGTCTTTAGGGCTTTTAACAAGTGAAATCTTTGAAGAAGTAAACTATCTTCTTTTTGAAAAAGCGACAGATACAGAGAATGGTTCCACTATTTCAAGGACTGTACCTCTTTTGGTTAACTGGGGAGCTTTTAAGGAATATCCCATTTTGGGAGTTGGAAATGGGCTGCAAGGATATTTTTATGAAAAATACTTTCCTACTTCAGCATTTCATGTTGCCGGTTCGGATGTTACCGAATTTTTAAAAACAAGCAAAAACGGTATCAGTAATGGCGGAGTGTTTTTCCCTTCTTTACTGTCCGGCTACGGAATAATCGGCTGTATATTAATTGTTAAGTTTATAATAAAAACAATTTATGTTGCTAACTTTAAAAAGCATAAAATAAACAATTTCTTTTATATGTGGATATTGGCAGGAATTGCATTTATCATAACCGGATTTCAAGGAGACATGTATGGAAGATATTATGCTTGGTTTATGATAAGTTTGCCATTTATATCAGCCTCAAAAAAGGAGAAAATACAAGATGATTACATTACCAATATCAATTTTGATACCTACAATGAACAGACCGGAAACATTAAAGAAAACGCTTGAAAGTATAACAGGTCACAACTTTATACCCAAGCAGATTGTGATTGTAGATCAAAGTGAAAAAAATGATGTCATTCAAGAAAACAAACGAATACTTAACGAAATATCAAAGAAAGGGATTCAAACGGTGTATTTTTATCAAGAAAAACCGTCCCTTACCGCAGCCAGAAACAATGCAATTAAATTTGCAACAGAAGAAATAATAATTTGTTCCGATGATGACATCGAAGTATATGATGATACACTACTTAATATATCAAATAAAATGAAAGATAAAAGCATTTCAATGATTGCGGCAATTGATGATAATATGCCAACTAAGCAAAGCGCATTAGGATATATTTTAGGAACACGCTCTTTCAAAAAAAGGAAAATTGGACATGTGACATATTCGATGCTCGGTCGTTATCCTGAAAATGTAAAGGGAGAAGTAAAAACCGAATGGGCCATGGGGTGTTTCTTTGTAATCAGAAAATCCTTGATGGTCTTATGGAAAATAAAATGGGACGAACAATTAACAAGCTATGCTTATCCGGAAGATTTGGATTTTAGTTATTCATACTATAAGTTATCAGAATTCAATGGACTGCATTGTATTTTAGATGAAAATATTCGTATCAAACATATGGTAAGTAACGAGTACAGGGTACCATCACGTAAAAGTACATATATGTATGTTATAAACCGCAGATATTTAAGCTATAAGCATAATATGGGCTTTAATTCACGGTTAGCAATGTGTTGGTGTGATTTTTGGAGATTTGCAGAAAGGTTTATAAAGAATGAGCAACCTTTCGATATTATTAGAGCATATATGATATGCAAAAAAGAAGCAAAAAAAATGTTGAAACAGTGAGGTGTCAGGATCATGTTAAAAGTATTAAAATCCCTATTGTTGACCATATTTTTTGGGATTCAAAATTGTTTTGATACAGTAGTCGGCATTTTCACTACAAATAGTTCTTTTTCGGACAAGCCAACAATTTTTTTGATAGGAACTCCGGAACATGATAACACCGGAGATCATGCTATAGCACTTTCAGAAATACAGTTTATACAAGACTATTTTCCACATTACAATATTGTTGAAATTACAGTTGAACACTGGAGACGTTACAGAATAAATCTGTTGTTGCACACAAAAAAAGAAGATATGTTTTTTATGACCGGTGGCGGCAATATCGGTGATATATACAAATGGGACGAACTTGTCAGGCGCTTTATAATTAAACATTTTAAAGAAAATAAGATAATCGTTTTTCCGCAGACCGCCTATTTTAGCAACAGTAAAAAAGGGCAACGGGAATTAAATAAAACCGTAAGACTTTATAATAGTCATAAAAAATTGCTTGTATGCGCAAGGGAAAAACAAACATATGAATTTTTGAAAAAATACTTTTGTGTGCAAACATACCTTTGTCCTGACATTGTATTCAGAATGCGAATAAATCTTGGAAATGTTTCCAAAGGCAAAAATATAGGAATTTGTGTACGGAATGATAATGAGAGTTCTTTATCGTTTGACGAACGAAAAAAGCTTTTAAAACAACTAAATGATAATTATGCTGTGGAATACTTCAACACTTGTATCTATACGGCTAAAATAAAACAAAACAGAGTAGCTATAATAACTGCATTGTTGCAAAAAATCAGCTCATATCAGTTTGTAGTAACAGATAGATTGCATGCAATGATTTTTTGCGTGCTTACAAATGTGCCATGTGTTGTTATATCACCCAAAAGTCATAAAATTATTTCAACATTACAATGGCTGAAGAATAAAAATGTAATTCTTATATCAAATATTGATAACATATTACAAGCTTGCAACCGCTTAACAAGCACGGAGAATTCTTTTGAATTTAATCAATTTGAAAATTACTATAAAGAACTTGCTAATGCTATAAAGGAGTTACTATGAATATTGGAATAATTACATTTAACAGACTATTTAACTTTGGTTCTGCATTGCAAACCTATGCATTAAACAAATACTTAAATACAGCCGGTTATCATACCATTACTATTGACTACATTCAAAAAGAGCAGGAAAAAAGTTTTGCATATTATGAAAAAAACAAAAATATTTTAAGTATTTGTAGAAATATTCAGCGATTTATTTATAAAAATCAAGTGATGACAAGCAGATCCAGGTTTAGGAGTTTCGCTGAAAAGTATATTCCTAAAACGGTTCCATTATCATATTCGGAACTAAAAGGTGCCGGCAAAAAATTTGACATTATCATATGTGGTAGCGATCAGATATGGAATCCTCGATATAAAGGATTTGATGAGTCATATTTATTGGAATTTGTTTCAAAACAAACGAAAAAATTTGCATATGCTGCAAGTATAGGGATTTCTGATGTAAATGCACATGAAAAAAGTATTTTTCAAAAGCACCTAAACACCTTTGATTTTATTTCAGTTCGCGAAATAGAAGCGAAAAGGTTGTTAGAGCCAGTAATTACTAAACCAATTCATGTAGTCTGCGATCCGGTATTTTTAATAGATAAGAGTAACTGGGAAAAAATAGCTGGCAATCAACCAATCATTGAAAAACCATATGCATTGTATTATTTTATAGGAAATGTAACCGGAATGAGAAATTTAGGTGAGAAAATAAAAAAACAAATCAAAATGCCAGTTGTGGTTGTAAGAATGAATCTTAGGGACTTATTACATATGTATAAAAAATATTATGAAGTTGGTCCAACAGAATTTTTGAACCTATTATATCATGCAAAGTACATATACACCAACTCGTTTCATGCGGTCTGTTTCTCATTGATATTTCATAAACCATTTTGGGTGTCAATGGAAACCAATCTTG
>CADBPJ010000077.1 GCA_902796445.1 uncultured Ruminococcus sp.
GCAAGGCGAAATGTGTATAAATCCACATTTCACTTCGTTTCGCGAATTCTGCATCTAAATCCATTCAGCCCCACAAGGGGCTGTTGCATAATTTGCAACAGCCTTGTTGTTTTTGTGAATTCCCCTACGGCTGTCACGATGTATTTGCCTCAAACGCTCTAAACCGCAAGGGAAATGCGTTTTCGCCAAACACACCGCAAAAGCCCTACAGAGAGGGCGAGGTCTCATATTTTTTTATAATTTTCCATGATTTTCGAGTTTGGATTGATTTTATGAATAATACGGAGTGCATAACTGCGTAAACGCAGGTTAAAACACCAAATTCTGCAATAGAGGCGGTATATGATGTTGGAGTTGGGGATATATTTCTCGTCACGGTAAAAGCCTTTTGCAACAGCGATTATCTGCTCCTCTTTAATGCCGTGTTCAAGTGTCCACTGATTATCGCCGCACATTATGTAACCATTTTCGCCCTTGCCAAGACAGCGGTGCATTATTTGCGAGCCGTCAATGCGTTTGTAGACAGGCAGGTCATATTTTTTTAATCCTTGCATATCATATCTGACAAGATGTACACTGTCACGCCTGTTTCTAAGCATAGGATACATACTTGTTCCGACAGGGATTGCGATATATTCACCGTTTTCTTTTATATATTTTTCTATGAGAGTTTCGGCCATTGGAATTCTCCTCAATAATTTACTATGTTTATTGTACCACGTTTTGAGAAAAGATACAATAGAAATATTATAAAATTCATAATTTGTTTTGTTGACTTGTATGTATGGCAGTGGTATAATATACACAGTAAGACTTGCGGTGCAAGTCTTGACGGCATTGCCGCCCCGTGCAACTGCACGGACTTCTATATTGACGGCCGCGTAAAAACGCCCTTGCAAGCAAGCGTTTTTACTTGTGGTAAAATAAATGCATAATAGGTAATTGCGAAATAGAAATTTCACAATTACCTAAATACATAATATTTAATAGGGGAGATTAAGTTGAATTTTAATAGATTTAAAAAAATATTTTCGGGTGTTCTTGCCTTGTCAATGCTCTTGCCGACAATAGCAAATGCATCGGTATTTGGCACGCAAAACGGCGGATGGCAGACAAATATGGGTGGCGGTGCGGTATATACCAACAGCTCATTTGAAAATTCGTCAGGGACAAAGCAAACGGAAAACTATGTTGAATATACACCAAACAGTGACTCTGTACCTATTGTTGTAAACGGCGCAAGCGTGTATGGCTCGCGTACCCTTACATCGGCATCAGAATATATGGAAAAGAATAATCTTCGTCCTTTAGTGGGCATAAACGGCGACTATTTCTCGACAAAAACAGGTATACCTATGGGGTATACAGTAATCGACGGTCAAATCCTTTCAAAGGAGAGTGGTATGCAGGATGCGGTTGGTTTTCGTCAAGATGGTACAGGTTTTATAGATACAATAGGCATAGATGCATCACTTTCGCATAATGACAAGAAAATCAATATCCAATACATCAACAAATGGCCGCAGGACGGATTTTCATGGGTCTATATGCTCGATGGCAATTTCTCGGACAGCACAAAAACTAATTTCAATGCGTTATATGTTGTATGCTCCGCCATAAGCGGAGATTTATCACTTAATTCTGCAATGGAGCTTAGGGTGGACGAGGTATATATATACGATGGTGCAATAAAAATTCCCGAGGGGAAATACGTATTCGTAATGGACCCTGAAGGTGAGGCAGAGTATTTTGACTTATTGGCAAATCTCGCACCCGGAGATACAATAACATTCAGAAACTCTGTTTATGGTGCAGAACGCAATGATTGGACAACTGCCACTCATATTATGTCATCAATGGGCGGACGTCTTATAAATAACGGACAAATCGGCAGCGGGTATGCGGCAGGCACAGCACCGAGAACGGCAGTCGGCATTAAGGAAAACGGAAATATAATATTCTATACAATAGACGGCAGACAGGCAGGCTACAGCACAGGAATTAAAATAAGCACCCTTGCAGAACGTATGCGTGAGCTTGGCTGTATTGATGCGATAAACCTTGACGGCGGAGGCTCAACGGTTATTGGCGGAATATTCCCCGGCTCTGATATATTTACTATTACAAACCGCCCCTCTGACGGCAGAGAACGTAAGTGTGCAAATTACTTATTCCTACAGGATTTACGTAAGCCTACAGGTAAGGTGGGATATGTTAATTGGCGTGAGAGTGATAATTACAACTTCTTGGCAGGAACAGGGTATCAGCTTGAGGCATTAAGCGTTTATGATACATCTAACTACAAAATGGACTCTCTTACAGGCATAAGCTATGCATCGGATAACGAAGCGGCGGCGGCTGTAAGTGATACGGGATATATTTCATTCAGGGGAACAGGAACAGCGAATATATCTGTTATGGGCGAGGCATACAATAAAACCTTTGTCATGGAAAGCTACGAAACCCCTGAAGAAATACGCATTTTAGATGAATCAACAGGCGAAGAAGTGTCAGAAATCAGACTCGAAGAGGGAACAATGACAAATTTCTCGCTTGAGGCATCGGCATATGTGAACGGAATAAGACTTATAGCATACCCGAGCCTGTTTAAATGGGAATCAACAGGCACAATGGCAAGTGTCGACGAGGACGGAACAGTTTCGGTTAAAGATGACGGAAGCTCTACAGCATCAATTACTGTGTCTGTGGGCGGTATCAAAAAGGAAATACCCATTGTAACCTACAAAAAATCAACCTTTGATGATACGGAAAATCATTGGGCGAAAGACACTATCGAGGAAATGGCATCATCAGGGATTATAAACGGATTTTATGAAAATGGCAGTGCCGTATTCCGTCCTGACAGTAATATAACACGCATACAATTCTTAGCAATGGCGGCAAAGGCAATGGGTATTACTGAAGCAGACCACGCAGATTTTGAGCTTGATTTTACCGATACTGACAAGATACAATCGTGGGCATTGGGATATGTAAAGGCGATGTATAAGCTTGGCTATGTTTCGGGACGTTCTGACGATAACGGAAGGACTATATATTTAGATCCTGAAAGCTCCATAACACGTGCCGAGGCCTTTGCTATTATGGGCAGAATTACAGGGGCAAGAAGTGAAAACACACTCACCTTTACAGATGCAGACAAGGTACCGAATTGGGCATACCAAACTATTGCGGGATTGGCAGAAAATGGTATGATACAGGGCTTTGAGGACAATACAATAAGACCAAACAACCCTATAACACGTGCAGAATCGGCGGTACTTATCAGTAAAGTCGATATATAAAAGAGGCAATGTAAATGTTTAAAAAGTATAATAAACAAACGATAAAAACAGCATTAAATATAGCAGTACCGGCAATCATAGAGTCATTTTTTGGTGCCTTTGTGGGGCTTGTGGACTCGTATATGGTAAGCTCCTTAGGCTCTGTGGCGGTTGCGGCAGTGGGTATTACGACACAGCCGAAATTCGTGGGACTTTCGCTGTTCTTTGCCATTAACATTGCTGTGTCGGCAATCGTTGCACGGAGGCTGGGCGAGAATAGAAAATGTGA
>CADBPJ010000078.1 GCA_902796445.1 uncultured Ruminococcus sp.
ACTTTTTAGTGCATTATCATACATATCATTTGTCGTATTCCGCTCATTTTCCAGGATACGCTGACGCTCATCACGTTCTGTCTGTCCCGCATCATTTGCACGATCTATCATCTCTCTCTTAGCACGATATTCATCATCATAATATGAGTCAGCAATATCATATAGCATCTTAAAATCGTCACGGAGCATACTGTTTTCTTTTATGTATCGGTTATATGCATCCTCGTAGAGATCGGGTATTATGTTTGATACTTTATCCATTTCCGAATCGTATGCTGCCAAAGCATCAGAGAGTATCGCACCGGTCGCTCCTGTAATAGAGGTATTATTATCGTTCAGGACACGTCTTAATGCGTTTTCCGCCTGTGCTTCATATTGATTTTTATACCCGTGAAATACAGTATCCTTTTCAGGCTCATAGGAAAACTCCTTACGATTTACAATCTGCCCAATTAACTCATCTGCCTCCTTACGGTACTTATTATCCATAATTTCATCATTAGATTTTATTCCGTTACTTTTTTCAAAATCATCAATCAAACCATCAATTTCATTTTTCAAAGCATAAGATGTACCATTTTTTATTTGCATAGGCTGAATTTTATGTCCCGCAAAGCTCGGGCTTTCTCCGTCCCACTGAACAAGTCCGTCATATCCTTTTCCTGCAATATAATCTCTCACTGCAACTTCCTCATCATTCGGAATAAGAATATGTGTCCCTTCTCCTGTAACCATTGTGTCACCTATTTTCTCGCTGTTTTTACCGATAGTTTTTATAACCCCTTTCACTGTATCACCTCCTGATTACCATACAAAGCCTGTAAATCTGTAATCAGACGTTCCTTGCCATCAAATTGCATATTTTTCATAGCTACAACCGCGCTCTTGCTATTCTCTCCTGTAAACATACCACTTGCCCAAAGCTGAAGTATGGTCTTATTTATACTTTCACGTGAATATTGGTTTTCACGTTGTATAACAACATCTATATCAAACATTAATTCTCGCAGTGTTACACCATTTACTCCGAAACTACGTTTATACATCATAGCATTTGAAAATTTTGCAAAAGCTTTTTTACCCATCGAATCTGATATTCTGTAAATTCGCTCTTCCCTGAAAAACTGTCGCATCAGCTCTATAACCATATATATAATTTGTTTAAAGGCATCATATGAATCGTTTATGATAGCTCGTGAACGTTTCTCACCCGCCTGACGCAACGTTTCA
This sequence comes from uncultured Ruminococcus sp., assembly GCA_902796445.1. Taxonomy (GTDB): domain Bacteria; phylum Bacillota; class Clostridia; order UBA1381; family UBA1381; genus Ornithomonoglobus. The sequence continues at coordinate 1,231 of CADBPJ010000078.1, forward strand.
ATAGCCGATGCTGCTGTAACACCTCCGTTGGTACCGCCCTGTTGGAAATCACGGTTTGCCAGAATTTCCTTTAGTTCACTCTTTTTATATTCTCTGTGAGAAAGGAAATATTCATTTATGGCGTGATGATCAATGGAACATATAGAATCGGTATCACCCTCATAATGCACAATGCTTTTTGAAATATCGCAAAATTCATCTTCATTAATACCGCCGTTACGTTTTGTGAGGTATCTTGGTTTTGATGCACACATTATATTCTCCGTTATTGCTTCATCAAGCTTATTTATCTCAATCTGGGTTGATTTACCAATATCAATCATACCAAATCCAAAGGGAGAATGTTCGCAAGGATAAAGCACATCAAATACTATAGGATACCTACCGTGAGAATACAAACCCTTTCCGTATCCCTCCATATCCTCCGTTGCCGCAATAACGGTATCATCACATATTTTCATCATATGCACAACACCATCGGCATTTTTGTAATAGCAATCTAACACATTCGTCCTGTCTTTAAGAGAATACGTATCTGTAAGTGTTTCTATTTGTGCATCGCCGTCAAACATATTTGCAAAATTCGGATATTTCTTTTTTAATACATCATTTTCTATTGCGGCACTTATGAATACAAATCTGCTGTCCTCTATATCAGGTATATGCATATCTACATATATATCAAGTATATCAATACTGCGAATATCAATATTCTCATTAACCTGATCATAAAATACACCATATACAGCCGTGCCGTATTTAAGCTTGTTACGCATATTTTCCTTATAAACCGATTTAAAACCTGAAATTTCAAGCTGTGCTTCAACGACTTTAGATAAAAGCTCGGCAACCTCTGTTCCCTCAGGGTCACGTTCTATGATATTTGCATTAGGATAATTATCGATTGCATCAGCACGGCAATTTTCTATAGCCGTAAATATTAATGGTGTATCGCACGTCATTGTTTCTTCGAGTCCGCCATAGAGTTGCTCATAGCTTCGTCTGTAGAAGGCTTCATTATCACGAACTCGTTTTATTAAGGGTTCACGGTCTGCTTTGTATGTCTTGTAGCTTTCGAGTGCTTCATTGATAAAAGTTGATGGTATTTTACCCGAATAAGTATATTCTGACATTACATCAACCCCTATTACAGTTCAGCCATTGCAGATTTTCCGGGTTTTAAAATAGAATTTTCCGTAAGTTCTGCAATCTTCATTTCCATATTCTTACTTTGTGCAATAATCTCGGCAACATTACGCGGAACCTCGACAGGTCTATCGTACATAATCTGATACATTTCCCCGTTTACAGATACCACAGTTTCTGTGTCACCTACAACGTTACGCGGTTTAGGTATGATAATCATCACCTTTTCATTTTCATTTTTTACAATCTTTTTAGTAGCCATTTTTTATTTATTCCTTTCTGTTTATTTTATTGGGGGGTATTGCATTATGCAACACCCCTTGTGGGCTTATGCTAAATTGGCAATAGACTCAATTCTCAACATCTTTGTCTGCTCTAAAATCTTAAAGAATCTGTAGCTCTTCCAGCCTACAGTACCTCTCTGATTAAGCGGATCTGAAGTACCCGCAGAACCAAGGCTCTTGTTGATTATTTCGGCAGTTTTGTCGCCCGCCGTACCGAAGGCATTCTTTCCAATGATAACTGTTGAATAAACAGGTGTACCGCCAACTCCGCCCTCACCGGGATAAATCTTCATATCGGCAACTGTCATTTCGTTTGTCATATCCTTATCCATTGTAAGATATGCCTCTCCGTTCTCACCTGCTGCTGCGGCAAGAATTGTATATTTTCTGTTGTCAATCCAAACAGGCTTATCGGTAATAGCTGAAGCATCGGAAGTAAGAAGTGTTTCGGCTATGTAAATATTTGAGCCATCCACCTTTGTAATTGTCAACTCATCATACTTATCAGCAAAAGGCTCGCCACGGAAAACATATGCATCGGGATCCTCAATAAAACGTACTCCGAAGAGTCTTCCGATCTCACCGTCATATAACTGTTTTGTATCGCGGTATGTATGAGGCTGACGCCATTCCTCATCATTGTAAATGTTATAAACAACATCAGGGTGGATAAATGCAATGTAATCCGTACCGTCAGCAGGCTGTACCTTGTTACGCTTAAGACTTGTCACCGCACGTCTTACATCCTTTACAGTCAATACATCTTTCAGTTCTTGACGTGATGTTGCATCGCCTGCATAGAATACATTAAGTCCTGATGCAAGCTCCATAGCATCAAGATGCTCAAAGGTTTCAAGCTGGTTTTCAGTTAGCAGGTCTGTGTATTTTAACACCTCAGGTGACGGATCATTTGCAAAGAAATCAAGCTGATCTGTATATGATACATAGTTACCGAACTGCTCAGGCTCGCCCTTTACTCGTGTAATATTGATTGCCGCACCCTTTGGTGTAACTCCCTCTGTAAGAGGTGATGTAGCCTTAGGTAATGGCGAAAGCTTATCAAATGCGACAGTTTTTGCCTTACCCTTTGGTATATCTACCTTCTGACCGAATTTTGTATACTTACGCTTAGTCTTATTCGCCTCAAGGACGTATCTGTTAAGCACCGCCTCCATAAGAGGTGACATACCATTCTTTGTTGTTGTGTTAAGATTTAATTCATTCATTGTTTTCTCTCCTTATTATTAGTTATTGCGTATATTGTCTATATACTTTTTAAAATCATCACTTGATAGTTTTGCAGGATTAAGTGATGCACCGCCTGTACCACGTCTTGCACTTCTTGCGTTCTGGAAAATTTCCTGACGTTTTTCCTGTGGCTTTTCGCCATCAAGCATAGCCTTGTATGCTTCAAATACTGTGGCCCCACGTCTTAATTCATCAGTAAATGCTTTGCTTTTTAATGCAGATTCCATTAAGAAATCAGGCACAATCAATTTCAGCTGTTCGGCATCTCTTTGCCATTGCTTTACAATCTGTTCAGTATTTTGGGAAGCAACCTTACTGTCCATATTCTTTTCCTCCTTTCTATTTAGAATTTCATTTGTGTTGTCTGCACAATCTGCAAACTCTTTCTTTTTAAACATCATAATTCACTCCTTTCCTGATGTTGAGCATATTATATCATAAGCTTTCCGAAATTAAGCGGACATATTTTCCTAAAAGCGGACATTTTGAAATTATGTCCGCTTAATTTAATGTAATGTGTGTTAAAATATATATAGAAAGGAGGTCAACAAAGAAAATGGCAAGAAAGAAAAAAATGGCAACACAAAAGGAGGTGTTGGAGTTTTTCACAGAAGTAATGCGGCGTGAATCTGATGATGGTAATGTTAAGCTGTCCGAAGCAATAAGTGCCGCAGACAAGCTTTATCGGTATTTCCGAGAAACAGACACAAGCAATGAAGAGCACAGAGAAACGGGTATAGTAATACTGCCCGAAACAGAAATATAGAAAGGATGATACAATATGAGTGCAATATTAACACTAACACCACCGCCTGAAATTACGGGCAACTACGAAAAGGATATATATTCACTTAACCAGTGGTGTCTTGATTTTTTTATTCAGATTAAACGAATACTCTATACATATGATTTTGACAATGGGAGCAGTACAGAGTAAATGAAGGCGGACTCAAATATCATATGGAAACCACAGCCAAAGCAGATTGAATTTATGAGCCGTAACGAATACGAGGTTCTATACGGCGGTGCGGCAGGCGGAGGCAAGAGCGATGCAATAATAGTAGAGGCACTGCGTCAGGTTGATAATCCAAACTACAGAGCATTGATTTTACGAAAATCGTACCCGCAATGCAGAGAATTGATAATAAAATCACTTCGTATATACAAAGCGGCATACCCTGATGCAGAATATAACGGCACAGAGCATTTCTGGAAATTTCCAAGCGGTGCAAAAATATATTTCGGGTCAATGCCAAATCAGATGAGCTATCTTAATTATCAAGGCCTGTCATATTCATATATAGCCTTTGACGAATTGACTCATTTTACATTAGAGGAATACGAATATATGATTTCACGAAATCGTGCAGATGGCGATGGTTTACGTGTATACATACGTGCAACGGCAAATCCGGGAGGTATAGGTCACGGTTGGGTAAAGGAACGATTTATAACTGCGTCGCCGCCTAATGTGCCATATACTGTACATAGTGAAATAACGGATAAAAACGGCAAAAAAATAAAGCTTGAAAGAGAACGTGTTTTCATTCCATCATCAGTTTTTGATAATGAGGCTCTTCTCTCAAATGACCCCGGCTATCTTGCAAATCTTGCAATGCTGCCCGACTCGCAGAAAAAAGCATTGCTTTACGGAGATTGGGATAGCTACGAGGGACAGGTATTTACAGAATTTCGCAACAATCCTGACGGATATATTTCAAAGCTTTATACCCATGTTATAGAGCCCTTTGATATACCAAGAACATGGCGAAGATACCGCACCTTCGACTTTGGTTATTCACGGCCGTTTGCTGTACAATGGTGGGCAATCGACTATGACGGCGTTGCGTATTTATACCGTCAACTCTACGGCGGAACGAATACACCTAATCAAGGCTTAAGGTGGGAGCCCAAACAAATTGCAAGAAAAATAAGAGAAATTGAGGATGAGCTTGAATGTGGCAATACCATTACAGGCATTGCCGATCCGTCCATATGGGACGAAAGCAGAGGCAAAGACGGAACGGTTATCAGAATGTTTGAAGATGAGGGGATATTCTTCGAGAAAGGAAAGAATGACAGACTCAGCGGTAAAATGCAATGCCATTACAGATTTGCATTTGATGATGAGGGCAGACCTATGGCGTATATATTCAATAACTGCAAGGCATTTTTAAGGACTATACCTGCACTCGTCTATGACACATCAAATGTCGAGGACGTAAACACTGCGTGTGAAGACCATGACTACGATGCAATGCGATATTTCTTTATGGCAAACCCCATTGCACCGCAAAAGCCAAAAGCTTCTGCTGTGTTAAAAAAATTCGATCCATTAGGTCGATAAATCAAAAATCAGGGGTCGTTAAAAAAGTCAACAATCTCCATAGGGGGATGCAAAAAAATAGTGCAGAACGGACGAAAACCGCCGAATAGCATAGATGTGAGGGTTATTCCGTAGCGTACGCTTGTACGTGAGGAACGGTTTTCGTTCGTAGTTTGACGGCATTGAATAAAAGAAAATCTGC
>CADBPJ010000079.1 GCA_902796445.1 uncultured Ruminococcus sp.
GCAAAAGAGTCTGATTTTATTTCTGTTTTCTGTAAATACAAAAGTAGTGCGTTCTTCCGAGAGTTTCTTTACTATGTCGGCAAATACTTTGTCAAAGTCAGCATTTGATACAGGTTTTACTAAAAATCTAAACGGAGAACACTCAAAACAAGCCTGCATATATTTTGTGTGACTTGTTACGAACACAATTATGACATGCTTATCCATTTTTCTTATGATATTAGCAGTTTCAATACCGTTTAAGATATTCATTTCCATATCAAGAAAAATCACATCATAGTTGCCTTCGCCCATATTGTACATCTTCACTAATTCTTCACCGCTATAAAAGGCATCACAACTGACTTCGGGTTCGTTTTTATCTAAAATATATTTCTCAAGAATGTTTATATATTCTTGGTTATCATCACATATTGCAATATTCAACTCCAATCAACCTCCTTTGATTCTCCTAAAAAACTCTTAAAGTATAGTATATCATATAATAGTGTATTCTCTGTGTTTTTTGCATAAAACGACACTTTATTTGCAAAACTCGTAATAATTATATCACGATATTTAAAATTTAACAATCCGTACTAATATGTATTATTTGGATATATTATTAACATATTTTGTAAATATTTATAATTCCCTTTTTCTTTTTCACGGCATAGTCATAGGCAACAGCAGTTCCGCTTTTGGGTTGGTAGTCAAATAAATCACGTCTACTGTTTTTACGTCTTGGAGGAAGATAATTTTCATCGTAATAAACCACGCAGAATTTACTGTGGTTAATCATTTCCTGATTGCGTTCCACATAAGATGCTCTGCCTGCGTTTTCCATATGTTCTGGGAAGTATGTACCTTCGTTATTTTCGAGCAAATTTTTTTCATACCAGTCGGGGATATATTGGAATGCAGACCTTACATATATCCGTTTAATGTGAGGATATCTTTCTTTTAGCTCGGTAACTATCTTATGGCATAAGTCATCAAACTCACTTTTGCTCCCAAAGAGGAACGTATCAACATTTTCATTTACAATTAAATTTTCTATAATTTCATACAGTCTATTTTTCAATTCTGCCGTTTCATCAATTTTTCTATGTCCGAAGAAACAGCAGGTTTTTTCTTTATCGATATCGGGCATGTTTCGACTCAACTCCTATTAGCACACATAATCAGCATTATGTGTGTAACCAAGACTGCTGAAACAAAAAAATCACCCTCTCAGGTGATTGCGGTTACCACAAATTTAAAAGAGCCTCAGACCAATGAGTCGTAATTTTTTCATTGGTCTATTTGCCATGTGCAAATTTTATGATTTTTATGTATTTATCTCTGAAACATTGACCTTTATGTATTTTCGTGGTATAATTTATTCAAATATTTTAATGCTTTTGCCACATAATGCTGATTATGTGGCTTTTTAATTTTGCATCCGCACAAGTCCCATTCTCTGCAATTGCTTGCGATGGGTGTTGCCATTTTCTATGGTATAAATTCTTGTAGTGTTTACATTGCTGTGTCCGAGTATATCTGCCAGGCGAACGATATCTTTTTGCAGCGAGTAGTATGTCCTTGCGAACAGGTGGCGGAGGTTATGTGGGAATACTTTGTCCTTTGATACACCTGCGGTTTCGCACAACTGTTTCATTGATTTCCATATAGAGTGTCTGTCCACAGGCTGACCTTTTCTTGTCACGAACACACTTCCCGAAGTGATATGCTTTTCCTTTATATATTTTTTAAGGAGAGCGCACAATTCTCTCGGCAGGATTACCATTCGTATTTTACCTTTCAACCTAACCTGTGCCTGTCCTGTCATAACAGAATTTACATCGACATACTTTAATTCACTTACCCTTATCCCTGTGGCACATATCGTCTGCATTATGAGGTAGAGGCGCTCATTCTTTTTGCTCTTTGCAGCTTTGAGAAGTCTTTCATACTCAGCCTTGGTAAGTTCCTTTTCACTCTGACAGAAGATCTGTCTTTGCACTTTTAAGTTCTTTACCTTCAGGTCATATCTTTCAATGTAATTGAAGTATCCATTGAGAGAGGACAGGACTGAGTTCACACTTGCAGGAGCATACTGTTGTGTGAGCATGCTTTTGTATTCAAGCACAAGTGTTTTTGTAATTTCTCTGCCGTCCAACCATTCTGCGAATGCATTTATGTCACGGATATATTTTTCTATAGTGACAGAGCATTTTTCTTCCTCGACTAAATAATTTTTGTAGTCTTCAATAGTGCGTTTAGTAATTTCATTCATGATTCAACAACTCCTTTTCAAATATTATATACCGAATAATTTTTTCGAGTACCTTTTTGAAAATTTGTTGTCAATGTTTCAGTATTAATTTCAAAAGGCGATTGCACATTCGTTAATCGAAATGCAATCGCCTTAAGTCATTCGTATGCTTTGCCATAATTATTTCACCTCCTGCGACACAAAGCATACCACATAAATTTTGATAAGTCTACGAAGTAATTTTTGAAGTCTTTTCTTTGTTTCCAGCATATTAATTTTTGATACGCCCGATATAAAAAAACAACCGGATTTAATATAATTTATGACTGCAATTTCAATATAAAATTGCAATTAAATTTCATTTTAATTCAACTGTGACAGCAGAAAAAATTACCTCTGCCGGTACACTCAGCAGAGGCAATTTTACTAGTGACATAATCCAAATTCTTGTGGTCATTATCACTTGCAAATGAGCAGATACTTTTCTAGAAAATCTTCCCACTCAATACCGTATGACATTTTAAGAACTGCTCTTATTTTGTTAGGTTCAATAACTGATGTAGTTATCTTCTTGCAGATTTTATCTTCCATGTTTTGCAGCTTATTATATAGTTCTGCAAACACATTTTCATTCACATACTCCATAGTAGTATCATCTTTTAAGTGTTTGTTATAGAATTCAAGAGCTGCGGTCACATAATCTGTTTTATTGATTTTACTCTGACTTCTCATGCGATTTTGCTCACATTCCTTGTATAATTCATCGCTAATCCATACGCTTAATTGCCTTCCATTTTTGTGTTTTCCCATCGAAATTCCTCCTTTGATGATATTTAAAATTCAGCACACGCTATAAACCCCTTAGTTTTGCGGTTTTGTGGCTTAATAGCACACAAAAATTATGAAAAATCCATAATTTCCGACACCGCCAAAAACACCACCTGAATGGCTCAACCATCGCGAAAACTGAGTCATTTTCACCAAAACAGCACCAACCCCCTAAAAAAAGCACCACCCCGAACGGCACTGCCGGTCGGTGTTTGACCGCATTGGTGGCGTCTCACGACACCAATGCTTTTTCCTGCTTCAATTTATTCCGCTGATTTTTTCAGCTTAATTGAGTTCATTTTCAGGCGGCAATTTCGCCATTTTTGCAGTGCTATATTTTATGTTTTTTTATTGCACGACATTTCAGTTATATGCTTAACTCTATTTTCCTATATGGTGTATTATCCTATGCTTTGCATTTCTTTTTCCAATATCTACGATGCTTCTGTTCTGACCTGCACTTAAAATTGTTTTTTAGGGTTAATTACCCGATAGATGTATTGGGTTTTAGAAGTGTATCTGTTTTAGGTAGTGTAAACCCCTTATATGAGATGTTATATTTTCAAATCCCGATATATCTATTCTATCAGACTCACAAAATCGATTTTAAGGTCTTACCATAGGGCTTTTCTTTTCGGTTCGAGAGATTAACTTTTCAGGGTGGTGTAACTACCTTACCCCGAATTGTTTTGTCTCTGAACCCTGCCTTGAGGCTTGGTCATACGCATAGAATCGAATTTTAGGTCTCAAACATATTTGTGACACGATGATTTTCGAGGTTAACTTTCTCGGGCAGGGTAAATACCTTACCCAAGAATTTTCTTCTCTTAATTCTCTGTCACAGTCGTTCTCATTTGACCTATTATCGATTTTAAGGTGTTACACTCCCTGTGGCGTTGGCGTAATTAGATGTTAAACTTTCAGGGAGGTGTAACTACCTTACCGCAAAATTTCCGTTTCCAAACCTGCTGTCGCATTGGCGTTGAAACCGATAAATAATTTATGCGGAGTAACTCATGCCGCAGGAATAGGATTGAGTCCACTTTCTTTAAGCAGCTCTGCAACCTTTTCTCTTTGCATAACAAGAGCATTCTCCTGCATTTGCTCATGATAGAAATGTTCAAGCGCATCCTGTATGGGACGGATTGTATATTTCAGGTTGCCGTTTCTTTTCTTACCGTCCTTCAGAATTACTTCTGTCGGCTCGGTATAGATTAAGCACTTATCTTCAAGCTCTCTTACATATTTAGCAACTGTACCTTTGCTTTTAATTTTAAGAGCCTTGCCGATAGTTTTGTAGCTTGGGTAGCACTGATATGTCTTGCGGTCTTCCACATATAACAGATAGTTATACACGGCAAGAGCACCGGCAGAGAGACCTAATATCATTATCTCATTCGGTATAGAATACCTTCTTGGTTTAGGCTTTGGAAGATTAGAATATAACATTAGGCAGCACCTCCTTTCGCGTTATGTTTTTCTTCTTGAGCCAGATCAAACTCAGCCATCATAGTTCCGATAGCTTCACCGGATAACGCCTCATCAATTATTAAATAACCGAGGAGTTTATATCCTTTTGAGCGATACAGTTTTACAAATCTTTCGATTGCATACTGGAACTCACATGGTGATAGCTTTTCAAACAATATGTACCGAATCTCATCTCTGGTGAGAGTCCTTCCGCAGACCTCAAGCTCTTTTGCTTCCCAC
>CADBPJ010000080.1 GCA_902796445.1 uncultured Ruminococcus sp.
GAAAAACTTTACATATAAAGGCGCAGTTTCAGGTATAGTATCAGGTGCGGTTGTTGATATCCTATGGCTTATTTTCCTTTCATCTACAGGCATATACGAGATTATTCCGGGATTTATTGCTTGTACTATAGTTGCGTTTGTTGTTTCATTATTTGACACAAAGCCTTCAGAAGAGGTTCGTGCAATATTTAAAACAGCAACAAATCCTGATATTGATGCATGACATTCTAAAATATAAAATTGATGTTGGGGCTGTTGCACTAAGCAACGGCCTCTTTTGCAAAACATATAATTTAGACACATTATCATATAAAAAGAGTATATATACTTGAGAATAAAAAATGTATAATAAGAATAAATCAATAACATAAGGAAGTGATTGCATATGATGAGGATGGAAATAGCCCTGATTTTAGTTTTGGTTTTTGTTGCATTTATATATTTTGGCGTAGGCAAACGCAATACACCGCTGCACAAAACCTTTTCGGCGCTGCTTTTGATAACTCCTCTTCACCTTGCATTTGATGCAGCAACGGTTTATACGGTAAATCATTTAGAAACCGTACCGCCGTTTTTAAATGAAATCCTACACAGGCTCTTCATCGGAACAATGGTGCTTGTTGTATATCTTTTCTACAGATATATTTCCATTTTGGTGAATGAAGAAACGAAAAAAGACTGTACGTTTCATTTTGTATCAAAAATCTATTTATGTTTAGCAGAGCTTGGGGCAATGCTTTTGCCTGTTCATTATGCGGTCACGGAAAAGGGTAACTATTCTGACGGAATACACGTAAGTGTTTGCTACATAAGCGTTGCATTTTATTTGCTTGTGTGCCTATGGGTTCTGCTGAAAAATCGCAGACAAATTGACAGAAAAAAGAAAGCGGCAATCGGTGTGGCGCTTATTATTGAGGGTATTGTTTCTATTTTACAGGCATTTAATCCCACGTGGTTAATTTCAGGTATGGGTATTACGCTTATGACACTTGCCTTTTATTTAACGCTTGAAAATCCTGATATTCTTCGCGCGGAACTTACGGAGCAGAAAATGTCAATGCTTTATTTAAAAAGTCAGGTGAACCCACATTTTTTGTATAACACCCTTGATACAATCCGTATTCAGGCACAGCTTGGCGGAGATAAGACAACAGCAGATTTACTGATGCGTTTGTCCGACTTTTTTCGTCTCAGCATAAAAACCGACAAGCAGATGACAATGCTTGAGGAGGAAACAGAGCTTTCCGATGCATATATGGAGTTAATGTGTTTCCGTTATCCAAACCTCAAATATAACTGCGATATTGATCCCGATTTAAGCGATGTGCTTGTACCGAACTTTATTCTTCAACCAATTATTGAAAACAGCCTCCTTCATGGGCTTAAAAACAAAGGCTATCGTGGAGAGGTTACAGTGTCGGCTAAAAAAACAAACCAAAACTCTATTGAAATTCAAGTTGCTGATACGGGAAGCGGGTTTAAGCAAGGCGTAAAAAACAAAATTGATGAAATGCTCATTAATTGTGACAAACATAAGGCAAATATAGACAGTATAGGCATTTTAAACGTCCAAAAGCGTATAAAGCTTCTGTGTGGCAAGGAATTCGGACTTAGCTACACCGAGAATACAGATGGCGGTGTTACTGCACATATTTTGTTGCCTATTGTACGGGAGGAATTTGAATGAGAAAGCTCAAGGTACTGCTTGTAGATGATGAAATAATGATAAGAGAGGGATTTAAATGCCTGTTTGATTGGGAATCACACGGCTGTGAGGTAGTTGGCGAGGCATCAGATGGTATGGAGGCATTGGCACAAATCGACACTCTCCTTCCCGACATAGTAATTATGGATATTAACATTCCGATTATGAACGGCTTAAAGGTTATTGAAATAAGCCGTACAAAACACCCTGAGATTGCGTATGTAATCGTATCGGGATATGATGATTTTTCATACTGCAAAAAAGCGTTACAGCTACATATTTCGGATTATATTTTGAAGCCTGTAAACTACGAGGAATTTGGCAGTTGCATTGATAACCTGAAAATATCTATGTATGAGAGCAAGACAATAAAAAATTCTGATTTGGATGAAGGTGAGGAAAGAGTTATTTCGTCCATAATGAGGTATATGCAGGAGCATTTGTCTGAAGAAATCAGCCTTTCTGTCCTGGGAGAGGTTTTTCACTTAAACCCTCAGTATATAAGTCAGCTTTTCAAAAATGAAATAGGTGTAGGATTTCTTGCTTACCTTACAAATATTCGCATAGAAAAGGCAAAAAAGCTGTTGCTTTCCACCTCGCTTTCAGTAACCGAGATAGCAGAGCATACAGGATATGGCGACTACAGAGTATTTACAAAGGTGTTTAAAAAGACAGAGGGGATTACACCGTCACAATTCAGACGTGAATTTTTAGACTCTCGGATATAATCTATAATTCTGACACATTTCCCTTGAAAATTTGCCTATATGTTTTATGAAAGATATGGTAAAATGCAATCATAAGAATGGAGGGATGTTTATGGGAGCGATTGCAATGCTTTTTATGTATGCACTAATCGGAGGAATAATTTCCGTTGTGGCATACCTTGTAATCAAATTGGCGGTAAAAGCTGCTTTAAAAGAATATACGGAGGAGAAACAAAATGAAAAGAATTAACAAAATTATATGGGGATGCGTTTTGCTGGCAGTAAGTGCCATACTTATTTTAAACACATTCGGAATAACTAACATTAATATATTTTTTGACGGCTGGTGGACTTTGTTTATTATTGTCCCAAGCTTTATCGGACTATTTAACAGTAACGAAAAAACAGGAAGCATCATCGGACTTTTAATAGGAATATTTCTGCTCCTTGCATGTCAGAATGTTTTGGACTTTGAAATTATATGGAAACTTGCTGTGCCTGTTATAATCGCAGTAATCGGAATTAAAATGATTTTCGGCGGTATCGGTAAAGATAAAGAAATTATTAAATGCACAGATGAAAACAAAGAGAATATGAAAAATGCTTTTGCCGCATTTTCGGGACAGGACTTAAACTTTGATAATGAGGTTTTTCGCGGAGCAGAAATTACTGCTGTGTTCGGCGGAGTAAAGCTTGACTTGAGAAATGCTGTATTTGAGGGCAACACTGTCGTGAATGCTTGCTGTATCTTTGGCGGAGCGGACATTCTTCTGCCTGATAATGTAAACGTAAAAATCAATTCCAACTCACTTTTCGGCGGTATTGATAACAAAAAACATAAAAATTCAAAGGATAACTTATATACAGTTTATTTAAACGGCACTTGCATTTTCGGAGGAGTTGATGTAAAATGACAACATTCCAGAAAATAATCAAATACCTCGCAATGGCATTTGCGATATTTTTAAGTATCAGCATTATAACAGGTATATGCAGTGCACTGCTTACAGTTACATATATTTTCAGTGGAAACGCATCCGACGAAATGACGCACGAATACGATATTGCAAATACCATCACAAGTCTGAGTGTGAATATAAGTGCCGCAGAGCTTGAAATAAAAACAGGCGATAAATTTAACGTTGAAACAAACCACAAATATTTAAAATGCGAAGAAAAAGATGATGTTCTTAAAATAAGCGAAACAAGAAAGCTATTTGCCTCACATCCGAGAGGTATGAAGGTGATACTCACAATACCAAAAGAAAGTGTTTTTGACTATGTGGATATAAAGACAGGAGCAGGCAGTGTCACAATAGATGAACTTTCGTCAAATATTCTTGATATTGATATTGGAGCAGGCGAATTAAATGCACAACGGCTTGATGCTTCTCACAAAGCAGAAATTGACGGCGGTGCAGGCAGTATAACGATAAATGGCGGCAGACTAAATAATGCAGACATTGATGTGGGAGTGGGCGAACTTAATTTAACGGGCGAACTTTCAGGCAAAAGCAGTATTGATTACGGAGTCGGTGAAACAAATATCGTTCTTTTAGGCACTGATGATGATTACAAAGTAAAACTTGATAAAGGCATAGGCGAAGCAACGATTGACGACATAAAAATGAGTGATGATTCGATTTACGGCACAGGCGAAAACTTTATTGAAATTGACGGTGGCGTAGGCGAATTAAACATTTCATTTAAAGCAAAGGAGCAGATTTAAAATGAAAAATTTGACAAAAATTCTTTTATCGGTATGTATACTACTTATCTCTCTTATTTTGATTATGATTAGTGCATCATTGTTTGCATTTTTGCCGATTTACTGGTCAATTTTGCTCGTAGTATTAAGCAGTATTACATTTGTCATTGCATTGGTAGTTGCCATTTTACTTGATTACAGTGCAGGCGATTATGAATGTAAGAAATGCGGACATAGATTTAAGCCTACAATGAGAGCATATGTATGGGGTCCTCATACACTCACAACAAGATATTTAAAATGCCCCCATTGCGGTGAAAAGAGCTATTGCAAAAGAAGATTATCAGAGTTTAGCGAAGACGAATAACATTCCATTCGACTTTCACAGATTATTTAAAGACGATAAAAATTGATATTTATAATGCAAATGGAGGAAAATATGGCGGTGCAAGAATTGGGGCGAAAATCAGCAAAATGCCGATTACCGTACAGAAATATCTCGGATTAACACTCCTCCCCCATTCGGGAGTTTCGCTTGTTTTCACAGGTATTATAAGCTCTGTACTTGCCTCTTCGGAGCCTGAACTTGCTACAATAGTAACAGGTACTATTGCAGCTGCCGCAGTTATCAATGAAATTATCGCTGTAATTGTTTCAAAAAAAGGGCTTGAGCTTGCGGGAGAAATAAAACAGCAAAAATAGTCGAGATAATTCCAACCACATTGTTGTAAAATGGCTGTGTTGGGAGGTGAAAAAAATGCGGGAACAAATTGAAGCAGTACAACGAATGCAAGAGTATATCGAAATACATCTGTGCGAAAAGATTTCTTTTGCTGAACTTGCGAAGGTATCGCTGTTTTCACCTTGGTATGCAAGGCGGTTGTTTTTAGAATATACGGGTGTAACGCCGGCTGAATACATCCGAAAATTAAGATTAAAGCAATCTGCACTCAAATTACGGGACGAGAATGTAAAAGTACTTGATGTTGCTCTTGATTTCGGCTTTGGAAGCGTTGACGGCTACCAAAGGGCTTTTCGTAAAGAGTTTGGATGCAATCCAAGTGAGTATTCTGCAAATCCTATTCCGCTTTCTTTGTTCACTCCCTACGGTGTAAAATTTAGATTTTTGGAAAGGAAGAAAACGACTATGAGTGCAAAAAAGGTATTTATTCAGGTAATCGACAAACCTAAAAGAAAGGTTATAATCAAACGAGGGAAAACAGCCACAGAGTATTGGAAGTATTGCGAGGAAGTCGGCTGTGATATTTGGGGAATGTTGGTAAGTATGAAATCTCTTTGCGGCGAACCTGTATGCTTATGGTTGCCGAAAGAGTATGTCAAACCTGGAACAAGCGAGTATGTACAAGGTGTTGAGGTTGCAGAGGAATATAACGGAGAAATCCCTGATGGTTTCGATATAATTGAACTTCCTGCCGCAAAGTATCTTATGTTCCAGGGCGAGCCTTTTAAGGAAGAAGATTACGAGCAGGCAATTACAGAAATTTGGGAGTCAGAGAAAAAATATGATCCGTCTGTTATTGGTTATAAGTGGGACAATTCAAACCCCAAAATTCAACTTGAGCCAATCGGAACACGAGGATATATAGAATTACTTCCGATTTGCCCCAAAGGTTGAAAAAAGTACAGTATCAGCATATTGTAAGGACGAAGTGAGCATAGCTACGTCCTTACAATAACAAAAAATAAGAAAAGAGTGGATGCTTACAGAAAAAAACAAGCCGTGTGTTTTGATGGGCGATGTACGAACAGAGCATTTTACGTATTTGACAAAAGAGCATTGGGAAGAAATAAACAACTCGGACTATGCAGAAAGGGTAATAAAAAACGAGGAAATTAACGATTATGAAGCATCAGAGATTGTTTCCACCATGATGATAACAGGAATTTTATAAACTACATATGATATTGTAACGGAAATGATAGAAGAAAGGGAGATTATTATGGAAAAACGATTATACAAATCAAAGAAAAACAAAATGCTTGCAGGTGTATGCGGCGGAATTGCGGAATATTTTAATCTTGATCCGACACTTATTCGTTTAGGCTGGATTGTATTTTCTGCGTTGGGCGGCAGTGGTATTCTTGCTTATATAATTGCGGCAATAGTTATTCCGCAAAACCCGTATATTGAGGAATAATGAGATGAAGCATGTGCCGAATTGTATAACGCTGTCAAGGATTATATTGTCGATTACCTTGCTTGTGATACATACTTTTTCACCGATGTTTTTTGTTGTTTATACATACTGCGGTGTGTCGGACGTATTGGACGGATTTTTGGCAAGAAAATTCAGCTTGTCAACTGAAAATGGTGCAAAGCTTGACAGCATTTCAGATATTGTATTTTATGGAATTACAGCAGCTAAAATTATGCCATCATTATTGTGTGTACTAATGCCGCCTATTTGGTGGCTTATTGCCGTTGTATTGGTTATAAGAATAATTTCGTATACAGTTGCAATGATAAAACATCATTGCTTTGCATCACTGCACACATATATGAATAAACTGACGGGGTTTTTGATTTTCACCGTTCCATACATAATTGCGCAACCATTTGCATTGCATGCTTGTATTATAATCACTGTTGTGGCATTGCTCGCCGCTTCAGAGGAGTTTATTATTCACATTAGTGCAAATCAATATTCTTCCAATAGGAAAACATTATTTGTAAACAGGTAAAAAAATCAGAAAAGGAGTTATCTAAATGAGAAAAAACATCTTACTTTCGTTGACATTTTCCTTAATACTAATGAACATATATGTAGTATCGGCACAAACAGAAAGCATGAGTGAAATCAATATGGGGCATGCTACAAAAACAGCGATACAAAAGTATCCTGATTATTCTGTAGGAACCATAAAACTAACTTCTGTGCCTGAAAATTCCCGTATTATAATAGCAAAATACAAGAACAATATATTTGTTAATGCAGAAATACGAGAATATCTTACTGACACGGAGTCATTTAACATCACGAATGACATTGATACGGTAAAGATAATGTTATGGGATAGCTTAAATGGAATGAAACCTATATCCCAGGCTGAAGTTATCACTACGAAAGCAACTACAGATGCAGAGAAAAAAGTTGAAGAAATATCAAAAAAACTTATAACTGAAAAAAACACAAATGTGATAACCTACAAAACAGAGGAAAATGAACCGCGTGCGATAATATGGACAAAAGGAATACAAGCCCCGCTAATGGCTGAATTTAAAAGAGAAACAGAAATCACTGATCCAAGCTATTCTTTTTTATATGTCGGTCAAGAAAAAGGAAAGGGTTGGTACGATGTTAATAAAAGCCGACCCGATGAAGATAGCAGAGACCGAACTATGTGTTTTGCCGCAGTAAGTGCAAATCAATTACATTGGTGGCTTGACCAAAACAAGGATAATATTGATAAATATTTAAATAATTTAGCAAACGGAGAATTAACGTCTGAACAACAACAAAAAATCAGCAAACTGCAAGAGCTCAGAAACTCTTTTAATGGGCAGTCCGACAGTGGCATATATAAGCTGTTTAAAAATTATTTTTATAATTATTCAGCTAATGCAAACCTTTTAAATGATTTTTTTATAAACGGTTATCAAGTAAACACCAAAGGCTATGTCAATTCACCGAACTTTTTTGAAATGGACTCAAGAGGTGGATTTTTCCACGATGTCTTTGAGAAAAAAATTCTTACAGACAGACTATCGGCAGGTGACTACAAAGCCTTTAAACAATGTGTTATTGATTATATGCAAGACGGACAATCCATAGGTATTGTTCATCAAACTCCTACCCAGGGGATGACTCATATTATAACCCTTTGGGGCATTGAAATTGACAGCAAAAACGAAATAACCGCGCTTTTTGTTACCGATTCTGATGACTATGAACAGAAATACATAGGTATGAAAAGAATGTATCTC
>CADBPJ010000081.1 GCA_902796445.1 uncultured Ruminococcus sp.
ACGTACAAGCGTACGCTACGGAATAACCCTCACAGCTATGCTGTTCGGCGGTTTTCGTCCGTTCTGCACTATTTTTTTGCATCCCCCCATGGAGGTTGTTGACTTTCTTAACAGCCCCTTTTATATTACAAATTATTTATGTATGACTTTACAATCTCATCTAAAAGCTCGTCACGTTCAATCTTTGCAATTAATGCTCTTGCACCGTTATAGCTGGTTATGTATGTAGGATCATCCGAAAGGATATATCCCACAATCTGACTTATAGGATCATAGCCTTTAATTTTCAGTGCCTCATACACTTGAGCAACTATGTCTTTCACTTTCTGAGATTGGTCAAACTCAAGTTTGATTTTCATTGTTTCATTAAATTCCATGATAACCCTCCTCACTTAACAGGTACACATATATAATATCGCAAAATGTCGAAAAAATCAAGCCTTTTTATTAAAAAAAGTTGATTTTTACTCTTTATTCATATTTATGTACCATAATAGGTACTTATTCCCTGTTATTTTCGTCTTAATCCCCCAAAAAGTTCATCAGCATTTTCGATTGGCCCTACGGCTATAACAGATAGCGTTTTCCCGTCAAGAAGCGTTTTCATTGTCTCCTCTACGCTTTCTCTATTGACAAGGTCAATTTTAGATATAATTTCATCCCTGCTTTTTAATGGTCTATCCAATAATGCAGCTCTGCCCATTGCCTGCATTTTTGCACTTATTCCCTCACCTGAAAGAATGTAGTTGCCTTTAAGCTGTATTTTTGCACGATCTATTTCTTCGTCTGTTACGGAATTTGTTTTGATATTTGTTATCTCCTTTTCTATA
Source organism: uncultured Ruminococcus sp. (assembly GCA_902796445.1). GTDB lineage: Bacteria > Bacillota > Clostridia > UBA1381 > UBA1381 > Ornithomonoglobus. The sequence continues at coordinate 831 of CADBPJ010000081.1, forward strand.
AGCTCCGAAACTAATTTAGTATTCTCAGGGCTCATTCCTGCAAGTATATCAAATGTACCCGTATCCATATATGCGCTGTGTCCTGCGCTTATTGAATAGACAAGCCCGTGCTTTTCACGTATATTCTGAAATAGTCTTGATGACATTCCGCTGCCGAATATATTATTAAACACCAACAGTGAATACACTCTCTCGTCATATACATCTATGCCACTAAAGCCTGCAATTAACTGCACCTGTTCAAAATCGCATGATTTACAAACACTGCGAGGTCTATATAATGCTTTTTCATATGTAACGTCTTTATCGCTTATTTTACGTGTTCCAAAAAATTTTTCAAGCTCATCAAAGAAAGAATCATATATTTTACCCACTGCCGCAATAATTATATTTTTTGATGTATAATGTTCACACATATATCGGCGCATACTATCAGGTGTTATTGTATTTAAAGTATCAAATGTACCTAATATTGGTCTCCCCATAGGCGTATCGCCCCATACAGCCTCCGAAAAAACATCGTATGCCACGTCCTCGGGACTATCCTCATACATAGCTATTTCCTCAAGTATTACCTTGCGTTCCAAATCCATATCATGCTCGTCAAGTAATGGTGAAAACACCATATCACTCAAAATGTCCATTCCTACATTTGTGTATTCAGATAAGGTTTTTGTATAAAAACAAGTACATTCACGAGTTGTAAATGCATTAATGTGTCCCCCGACTGAGTCCATTTGCAATGCTATATCCTTTGCAGATTTCGTCTGGGTGCCTTTAAAAACCATATGCTCAATAAAATGCGACATTCCGTTTTCTTCGGTACTCTCGTGACGTGAGCCGTTACCGACCCACACGCCTAAAGACACTGACTCTGCATAGTCTATATTCTCCGCAAAAACACGTATTCCGTTTTGTAATGTTTTATATATGTACATTCTTTTAATCCCCACAAACTAATGTCGGTACCATTCTACCACATTATAAGTATTAATTCAAGAGGAAATGTCTGTCAAAAGACATTTCCTTCTATGATTTTATCGCTTGATATATCACAATCACCAAGTGACACTTTATAAGTCTTATCATCCTCGTATAGCTTATAATAATATATGATGTCTGTAGCATTTATGCAAGCAGAATATATTGTATACTTTGGTTCTTCCTCTGTTTTGACTCTGCCTACCTCTAAAAGTATATCTGTTATTTTTTTTACACATTCACTCTCATCTATAATTTTCGGTGCTGAATTTACAAGCTCAATCGCACGTTTAAACCTCGATTCTGAAGACGGGCCATACGGTATATCCTTTTTAAGATTTTCTAACTGTTTCGGAAATACAGGATTATTCGTAAGGACATTCGTATGATTATCGTATATCATAAGTCCTTCACTTACAGGCTCTATTACGATGGATTTGTTTCTGTCAGATACTATCCAATGCAAAGGTGATGTGGAGAGATTTTCTGAAAAAGCGGTATTTGCAATGTTTGTATTTTGAAGTAATGTCCTTGCCTCATCTGTCGTTTTACATTGTGATAACACCCACAGAACTATCTCGTAAGATGTAATGTTCTTTTTATCCTCAACACATTCTTTATACACCGCATTGTCAGGAAAATTCAACCCCGCCATACACAGTCCGTATTCATTTACTCCGTCATAATAAAGCGGATAATTATTATTTATTATGCCCATACCCATTATTGCAAAATGAGTATCCATCGCATTTTCATATCTGAATTTAATTTTAAAGTTACGAGGTGTTATTACAACCTTCTCACCATAGCCTTCGTTCCAATCAAAATTCCTGCCGAAATAATGTTTTTCAGACACATAATTTAAAGCCGTACACATTATCTATCACTCCTTGATAGTAGTATTGCGGTTTTTAAGCATTGATACTCCTGCCAAAATCAGGATTGGAAATACTGTTGCACATAGTATTCCAAATCTTAGATTTCCGCCAAATACACCTGTCATAAATCCTGCCAGGGCAGGTCCTGATGAGCAACCCAAGTCACCACCTAATGCACAAAGCGCAAACATTGTAGTACCGCCTGATTTTACACGTTCTGATGCCAACGAAATCGTACCCGGCCAAAACACGCCTACTGAAAATCCACACAGTATACAACCAAAAAGTCCCACTGCAGGAATAGTTGATGTTCCAATTAACACATAGCCTATAATACATAGAACTGCACTTATTCCAAGTACATTCTTGAGTGAAATTTTATCAGAATATTTTGCGTGGATTATTCTTGCCATACCCATAAATGCTGCAAATCCGCATACTCCTATCAAATCACCCACTGCCTTTGGGAGAGCAAAGCCCGTTTCAACAAAGGTTGACGCCCATTGACTTATTGCCATCTCTGATGCACCTGAACCTAACATAATAAGAATTATAACCCAGAAGACCTTTTGAGAAAATAATGCTCTGTAGTTTGGCTTATCATTTGTTTCCTCTGAGATGGCATAAATAGGTATTTTCGTTATGAAAACAGCATTAAGAAGGGGGATTAATGCCCATAAGCACGACAAAACTCGCCAATGTTCTATCCCTATTAGTGAGAAAAATAGAGTCGACAGTACTATGACACCCACAACACCCCAACAGTAAAATGAATGCATTATGCTCATTATACGTGATTTATTTTCTATAGGACATGCATCAAGTATAGGATTTGACATAACCTCTATTAAACCACTGCCTGCGGCGTATATACACGTAGAAATAATAAGTCCTGCAAATGGATTTATAACATCGGGCAGAACTGCCATTGCAATTAACCCCGCACCGCACATTATATGTGACGAAAAGAAGCACACTCTGTAACCTATCTTATACACATATTTTGATGCGATTAAATCCACAGCAATCTGAGTAATGAAATTGACCATTACAAGAACTGTTATTTCTTCAAGCGGAATATTATACGTACTCTGAAACGTCAAAAACAGTAGTGGGGCAAAATTAACAATTATTGCTTGCGATATAAATGATACAAAGCAGGCAAAAACTGTTTTTTTATATGGTCTTTTTGTCATCAATTACACTCCTGACAATATTTAAAATTTCATTTGAAATATCATTAATACTTCTTACATTACCATCTGTATCGGTACATGGCACAACATTCCATAGAAGTCTTTCTGCTATACCTTTTGCGTTATTATAGCTTTTTTTAAGATATTCGCTGTTTCGCTCGTGTATATCCTTTTTTTCAGAATTATCTATTTTGTTGGCACGCTCTGCCATAAGCTTTTGTGCCATTTCTGTCGGCATATCAAGAAAAACCGTAGCATCGGGGCGAGGTAACCCAAGCTTGTCATATTCTAACTCATCAAGCCATTTTATAAACTCTGCCTTTTCTCGTTCATTATCTATTTTTGATGCCTGATGTATTAAATTTGACGGTACATATCTGTCTGCTATTATTACTGTCCCCGAAGTATAATCCTTACCCCAATCCTTACGGTATGTTGCATATCTGTCAACTGCATAGAAAGTTGATGCTGCGTATGCATTTACATCCTTTGGGTCTGTGCCGAATTCTCCTGCAAGATACATCTTCACAAGTGTCGAGGAATTACTCTCATATGCAGGGAAAGATACAAGACGTGCCTTTATGCCCTGATTTATAAGCGACTCATAAAGCCTCTCTGACTGCGTTTGCTTACCGCTCGAATCCGTACCCTCTATGGCTATTAGTATACCCATAATCAGTCCTCCTGCTTGAATTTTCTGCCTTTAAACAGTACTGTCAAACCGAATTTCGGAAGTGCAAGCATTCGTCCTGCACGGCTTGGCTGTTTCATAAGACGATAGAACCATTCAAGTCCGTGCTTGCAGTAAAATTCAGGTGCACGCAATGCTGTACCTGCAAATACGTCAAGACTTCCGCCTATACCCATTGCAACCTTTGCCGTAAGCTTGTCCTTGTACTTGTCAATCCACAATTCCTGTTTTGGTGCGCCCAAACATACAAACACAAGATCTGCTCCTGTTGTATTTATTTCATTTACTATGTCCTCTTCGTCCTCAGGCTTAAAATATCCGTTACGTTTCCCCGCAATAACAAGCCCAGGATAGCGTTCCTTAAGCTTCTCTTCTGCAATTTCTGCAACTCCGGGCTTTCCGCCAAAGAGGAACACACTATGAGATGTACCCTTAATTCTTTCAAGAACTTCACAGGCTATGTCATAGCCTGCCGCACGCTCTGCTATTGGCTTACCAAGTATTTTAGATGCATACACAACACCTATACCATCAGCAGTTAGAAGCTCTGCGTTGTTCAGTACATCACGAAATTCATTATTCTTATATGCCGCCATAATTATTTCTGAATTTGGTGTATAAACTTTATGCAAACCCTCTTCATTAAAAAACTGCATTATTTTTTCAGCGGCTCTTGGTATATTTACCATATCAACCCATACACCAAGAATATTAACCTTATCTTTCATTTAGCGGTACATACTCCTTTTCACGAACAATAGATTTATATGCAGGGCGGATAATTCTTGAACAGCCTATCGTTTCCTCAAGGCGATGTGCACACCAACCCGCAATTCTTGCTATCGCAAATACGGGTGTATAGAGTTCAGGCGGAATGTTGAGCATTTTGTACACAAAGCCTGAATACATATCAACATTTGCACACATAACCTTATCGTGCTTCTTTACACGATAAAAACATTCAGGTGTCAATTTCTCAACCAACGCATACAAGTCAAACTCCTTTTTCCACTCAGGGTTATGCGATGCCAGACGTTCTGCACGTTCCTTTAACAACATACATCTCGGATCGGAGTATGTATATACCGCATGACCCATACCATATATAAGACCTGCACCGTCATATGCTTCTTTTCTCAATATTTTTTCCAGATAAGCACTAACCTCGTTCTCATCAGTCCAATCGGATACATTTTCCTTAATATTTTCCATCATACCCATAACCTTGGCATTGGCACCGCCGTGCTTCGGACCTTTTAAAGACCCGATTGCCGCAGCTATAGCACTATAGGTATCTGTACCTGATGATGAAACAACACGTGTTGTAAATGCACTGTTGTTACCACCGCCATGCTCTGCCTGAATCATAAGCAGTGCATCAAGCATTTTAGCTTCTTCTTCTGTGTACTGATTATCAGGACGAAGCATATATAATAAATTTTCTGCTGTAGACAAATTTGATTGAGGTACGTGAAGATACATACTCTCACCATCACGATAGTGACGTTTTGCCTGATAACCTACCGCCGCCATAACAGGCAGGCGTGCTATTAACTCCATTGACTGACGGATAATGTTTTCAACCGTTATTTCGTCAGGATTATCGTCATATGAATACATAGCAAGCACACTACGTGCCATTTTATTCATAATATTTGATGATGGTGCTTTTAAAATCATATCCTCAGCAAAGCCTTCAGGCAACATACGCATTTCGCCTATTATCTCTGTGAATTTCTGAAGCTCGGATTTGTTTGGCAGATTACCGAACAGTAAAAGAAATACAACCTCTTCAAAGCCGAAACGATTTTCCTTTTCGCAGTTTTCTACTAAATCCTTGATGTCATATCCACGATACTTAAGATGCCCCTCAGCAGGTTTTTTCTCACCATCCTCTATATAATAGCCTTTAACCTGTCCAACAGATGTGAGTCCTGCCATGACACCTGTTTCGTCCTCATTTCTTAGGCCACGTTTTACACCGTAAGCCTTAAAAAGCTCTTTAGGAAATGGCTGATACTGCTTTGTTGCAGCATCATATAATGTTTTTTGTTTTTCATTCATAATGTATCAATCTCCTTGTATTATATAAAAGCACATTAAGCTATGCTATATCAAGCTTAATTGTCCGTCTTCACTTTTTAGAGTCTTTGCCGCTGACGGAATAGTTCTTGCCACATACTTATTCGGATCATCAATTTCACATTCTGTCACAAACTGTACTTTTGCAGGGCTTATGCCGTTTTTCGGCTGACGTAACACCTGTACACCCTGTGTACTCTTTGTTGTTTTTAAGGGAATAAGTGATGTATTCACTGTAAGAACCCTGTTATTCTCTGTAATAATAACAATATCCGTATCCTCTTTTATAAGCTTAATATCAACTATCGGTGATTTTGCCGAATATGCACCAATAAGCTTTTTACGATTGGTTTTCGTTTCATAATTCTTAAGCTCTACCTTCGCCATTTTACCATTTTGGAATGTAAACAGCATATTACCTGCAAAATCCTTTGTAACAACAGCATATATTATCTTCTCACCCGGCTCAAGCTCCAAAAGACTTGGAAGATACTCACCCATTGCCGCAACCTTTGAATCAGGCATATCATATGTTTTATACTTATAAACATTTGCCTTGTCCGAAAAGAACACAAGCTCGGAAACATTTGATGTTTCTTCTATAAGTACAATCTCGTCGTCCTCTTTTAGCTTATGTTCAGACGTTGTTGAACGCAATGATGATGCAGGGACTTTCTTTAAATACTGCTCCTTTGTAAAGAATATAGTCAAAGGATAATCGTCTATATGCTCCTGCTCATTATACTGCACAAGCTCATTGCTTTCTATAAGCTCTGTTTTTCTGTCCTGTCCGTATTTCTTTGCGATCTCGGCGAGCTGTTTTGCAATCTTGGATTTAACAGTTCTGTCGCTTGACAAAAGCTTATTAAGCTCTGCAATCTCTGCCGTAATCTTGTCGATATTATCAACATTTTTGAGGATATATTCCTTGTTCAGATTACGCAAGCGTATTTCTGCAATGTATTCAGCCTGCACCTCGTCAATACCGAAGCCTGCCATAAGGTTTGGCACAACCTCACTGTCAAGCTCTGTATGACGTATAATAGAAATTGCCTTGTCAATATCAAGAAGTATCTTTTTAAGACCCATAAGCAGATGCAACCGCTTGTTCTTCTGCTCAATATCAAATCTTGCACCGTTTCTTATACAAGTTATTCTGAACTTTATCCATTCATTTAATATCTCCTTAACACCCATTACCTTAGGTACGGAATTAATAAGGATATTAAAGTTACAGGCGAAACTGTCCTCAAGCGGTGTCATTTTGTAAAGCTTTAGCATCAACGCATCCGGGTCAACACCACGCTTTAGGTCAATAGCAATCTTAAATCCGTCAAGATCTGTTTCGTCACGTGCATCGGAAATTTCACGAAGCTTATTAGCCTTTAGAAGCTCCATTATTTTGCCTATTATAGCCTCCGAGGTTGTGGAGTACGGAATTTCAATGATTTCGATACAGTTTGAGGACTTGTCATAGCGGTACTTGGCACGCATTTTAAAACTGCCTCTGCCCGTTTCGTAAATATTTCGCATTTCGTTTTTATCGTATACAATACATGCACCAAGCGAAAAATCAGGTGCAGGCATAATGGATAAAATATCCGTTGTTTCATCTTTCATATATGCTATTGTCGCCTCACATACCTCACGAAGGTTAAATGAGCATATATTTGATGCCATACCTACCGCAATACCTTGGTTCGGGTTTACAAGTATTGACGGGAACGCCGCAGGTAAAAGTGTCGGCTCCTTTAATTCACCGTCATAGTTATCTACAAATTTAACTGTATTCTTGTTTATATCTGTAAAAAGCTCATTACAGATAGGCTCAAGTCTTACCTCTGTATAACGCGACGCGGCATAAGCCATATCACGTGAATATGCCTTACCGAAGTTTCCCTGTGACTCCACAAGCGGATGTAGGAGTGCCTCATTGCCACGTGTCAGACGTACCATAGTTTCGTATATAGCACTGTCACCATGCGGGTTAAGCTTCATTGTCGAGCCGACAACATTTGCGGATTTCGTAAACTTACCGCCTAAAAGCCCCATCTTATACATAGTATACAGAAGCTTTCTGTGCGCAGGCTTAAGACCATCTATTTCAGGGATAGCACGAGAGATAATAACACTCATTGCATAGGGCATATAATTGACTTCAAGTGTTTCTGTAATCGCCTGTTCCGCAATCGGTGCCGATACAATTTCCACTTCAAGATCTTTTTTCTTTCTTGCCATTTATTTTCTCCAATCTTTTCACGTTTTAAGATAAATCAAGCATTTCCATATACTGTGAACCGTTATCGGAAATGTATTGCTTACGGCTTGAGAGATTATCGCCTAATAAT
>CADBPJ010000082.1 GCA_902796445.1 uncultured Ruminococcus sp.
TTGAAATAATTTTTGAAAAAATTCGCCCTCTCGGCTCATTTTTGCTTGACATTATTACCGAGCCGGAGTATTTTGCTGATGTAAAAGTCAACTTCTGCGAAACCTCAAAGGAAAAATACGCAGAAAATCTGCGTATAGTTGAAGGCTTATATGAAGCAGAGAATCCCGTTTTGAAATTTATTGCTTTGTCATTATGGAATGAGTACGGCAGAATAGTAAAAGCAGACAAAGAAAAAGACGAGGAATACCCCGTCTTGGAAAGAATGGAAGATTTAACACTCCCGTTCAGATATAGCTTGATAAACAACATATTGTTTTGGCAGAAGCATAAGCCATTTAATCCTCTTATGGATATGCCAACCGAATATTACAGATATCCTGCATTGACATTAGTCATTCCGCAGGCAAAAGGAACAACAGAATATATTGCATCTGATTTTACATTACTTCCTTTAATCGTTTACTACCTGAGAACTATATATGAGCATAAAAAATATTTCAGCTATTGTAAGGTATGTGGCAAGTTGTTTCTTGCGCCGGATAATAACAAGACCTTTATCTGTTCCGATAAGTGCAAGGCGAAGCAGCAAAAGATGAATAAGAAGAAATACGATGATGCACATAAAGGAGATTATACCGAAAAGCTCCACAAAGCAGAGTATCAGTATTGGTTCAATCGTCTTGCAAAAGCAAAACGAAAAAATAACCAAGAAGCTATTTCTGACATAGAAACCGCTTTTGCTAAATTCAAGGAGTTTTCACTTATAAAGAAAAAGCAAGTTAATGATGGTTTGCTTTCTCACAATGGATATTATGAATGGTGCATCGAACAGAGAGGCGTTATTGATGACATCATGATGAAACACGGTCTGTTTGACAGAGGCTAATCTTCGCAGCCCGATACACCATTTACCGACTCCACAAATTACTGCAGGTCTGACCGTCTGCCAACCGCAGGGCAGACGACCACCCCTTTGTAATTTTGCCGTCTGCGAAAATATATTGCTCAAAAACGGCGAGCAACATATTCTCACACCCGCCCCGTCGGCAAAGGTGTAACACACTACACTTTGCAGAGCAAAGAAGTGTGCCAAACGTTCCCTTTGGATTCCCTAAAAAAGAGGTAATAAATGAATCCACTCACGCATTTATTACCTCTTTTCATATCACCACATTGGCATCGAGCCTCGTGCTGATAGGCATAGAAAATTCTGTTTGCAAGGGAACAAATTTTACTATGCCTTTTATCCTCATAGTATGTCGAGTATAAATAAAAAGGATAGTCCCTCGCTGGATATTAAACGAGAGATTATCCTTTTAAATATATGCAAATATATCTACTTAAAAATCCAATATATAAGTTTTAAACTTGAGAAAAAATACAAGAAGCCCATAAGCAATGTATATAAAGATGTCCATTGGCATACTTGTTTAATTGATGTTTGTAATGGAGTGGTTGATTGGGCAGTAAAATGAAAAATATTTATATCTATAATCATAAGTAAAAGAGATATAACAAAGTTAACTATCGAAAAGATAAGTATACTATATATAATATTGTCCTTACCTATAGATTTAATAGTTTCCATTTTTTTGCTACCTTCCATTGAAATGAATATACTAGCTCCGGCAAAAACAAATCCTGCCATTGCCAATGAAATTGAAACCGTATCTGCATTAATTAAAGATAATAGTTTGAGAAAATCAACATTTATAAGTTTTAAAATCCCAGATCCAATTCCGATTATTATAAATGAAAATATGATGTGGAATAAATTCCACTTGTTTCCATATAATGCTCTGTAAAATTTCTCCATATCAAATATTCTCCATATATTTTAATGCATCATCTTTTTTGGAATAATATGCTTCCATAATACTATTAAACATTTTATCCGAATCTACATATTTGGATTTATTTGAAACTTTATCTACATAGCTGTTATGGACAAGTTTTTCATCTAACAAATCATAAGGGATAGTTCTGCCTTCGTCAGGATTATATGCCTTTATTTTTGCCTTTCTAAAAGTATTTTCTTCACCATCGGCTTTTTGAGCATCCAATTTGTTCCCTTCTTTTATGGCAGATACAATTTTTTTGAGCTGTTCTTTAATATTTGATAATCCAATCTTTTTTCCTCTACCACCAGATATTTCAATATCAAGGTAAAAATCAGTAGTATCTGTTATGCCGTATTTTGCAACATCACTAATTCCGATGATGTTTTTTTCGGATAAAATTTTTAATCCAGGAGTAGCTACTTTAAACTGTACCATTGATATGGAAGTGCAATTTATAATTTGCTCAAAGTATTCGGGAATCACAATAGGTGTGATGGATATTTCGATATCTTTGCTTGGATACAATGTGAACATGATCTTTTTCAAATATTCAGCTAATCGCTCTATTCTTGCTCCATAAAAATTATACTCGCTTACGATTAGGCGTTTATTTGCAAAACAACAAAAATGTGTTTGTTCCATAAGTGTATCAGCATCATTTGAAGATATTTCCTGTCTTTCTCCATTTTGCATATTGAATAAATAGGGGAAATCAGTTGCCCTCAAGCTATAAAACTTGCCCATATACACATTTGAATCTAATTCATGTTTCTCAATATCCAGAAAATGATATTTTTCATAGTATGGTAACGCCAAGCCTCTATCAATTATATTGTGGAAATCCTTATTTAGCGTTGAAATGTATGTATCGAAAATTTCATTTAATGCTGTTTCTTTATCATCCACAATACATATTGCCTTGTAAAAGAAAATTTTCCTCAGTATTTTCTTTGGTGCTTTTTCTGACATGTTTATTCACTCCTTATTTCATTATTTAGAGAGAAATTTTCATTCTCTCAAGAATTTTATTTGTAATGAAATGATTATTTAATACTAATATCATTTTAGTAAGAGACAAAACTTACACACACATTCTAACTTTTATATTTCTGGCAACGCACAAATCTCAGTAATCTTTCGCCATTGGATTCGATAGTTTGAATCCATTAGTCCCAGTGCTTGCCACAAGATTTTTTCGTATTTTAGAAAAGCCGTATTTGATGCTGTCCCGGCAACTCGCTTAGGATTTCTTTTGATATATCCTTTCAATTCATAATCGGTTTCCATTATGCACAGTATTTCATCAACAGTTTTATCTGGATTTTTCTGACCAATGCTGTCAATATCCAAAAGTAAGTCTAAGTGGTGACCAGTGGTAAGTAGTTCTTTTGTGAAATAATCAGTAAATATCTTGCTTGTAGGACCATTAGACAAACCTATGTGATAAAGATTAAACCCTGAATCGGTTAGATATCCCTCAGAATCAATAACTTGAATATGTTTCAGGAATGTGACATAGTTCTTTCGGTAGGAGTTGTATAAATTGTCTCCGACAAACGAGACATCTATATCATGTCCGATTTCTATCGCCCATTGAGTTTGCGGAAAATCTTTTTTCACCTTGTTAAGGCGCTTTTCTAAAAATGTAAGTTTTTTATCAGTACGGAGAGTTTTTATCGGATCGCCGTTGATATCTGTAACTGGTGCTGCGTTAAACCGAGTTAAAATGTCCGTAGGAATCATGCGTTCCTTCCAGCAAGCCGCATAAGCATCGCCATCTACAATTCCTACTTTCTTCAAGTAATAATAGTGAAGTAAAAGATGGAACAATGCCAGAGGCATATCCTGATGCTTTGCCCAGAAACGATCCGCCGTAGGCTTGTGTGGTTGCTCTCTATTGATTGGATTAAGTGTAGTAACATTATGTGCAAGTGTTAACTGTGTTGGGTTATTATTGTCGTAGAGAATTAGTCCCACAGGAACTCTATCACCCAATTGGGTTTGGTAGATTTCTGTCAGGAAATCTCCCATATTGAAGCCGTCTATTATCTGAGGCGAGATTAAATACGCAAGGTCACAACTTTTTAAGTAAGCAATACTTTGACCTACTCCAGTAAGCATTCCTCGCTTTGTTTCTGTAGCAGGTTTAAACTCGAATGATGCTAAACGCTTATTTGTTGGGTCATAAAATGCCGCATCAGGAGAAGGAAAATCCGCACTTGTTCCAACTCTATAAAAATCAGAACCGCAGTTACCATTGTATTGCCATATGGCAGACTTAAAGTTTTGTAAAATCGTATCTGTTGTTGTCTTTGCTAAAACATGATGATTTAATGCCATTTTATATCACTCCTCCAACATAGACTTTTTTGCTAAATGTGTTGCAGAATCGTTGCTCCACTCTTTATTTACTATGGTACGAAGTCGCTCACCAAAAGTTTGAGCAACAATGCACGGAAATGCATTTCCAACTTGCAAGCACTGATTTATAATTGGACCAACAAACTCAAATTCATCAGGAAAGGTTTGAATTCTTGCAGCTTCTCTTACAGTTAATGTTCTATTAAGTGTAGGGTGAACAGGAAGTGCATTGTGCCCTGGAACAATTGTACATGAAGGTTTTTTTCTATCCAATCTTGCAAAAACATGACTAAAATTAGCTACAGGTTTGCCAGTCTTGGTGCCCAACTTTAAGTGTTCAGGCAAAGCATTGACATCCATCTTTCCTCCCTCTGGAATATAAGAAAATCTTTCTTTGACTATAGGAGAATGGTTTGGTGCACGATGATTTTTGTATTTGCCCAAAGAGTTTTCATCTGCAAGGTCAGTTAATACTTCTTCTACTGTGCGATAAGGCAACTGCCACGATTCAGGAGATTCAAAGTATTTTGCTTTAGGGAACGGAAAAGCAAGATCTGTTTTTGTGCCAATCAAAATGAATCTACGCCTAATTTGAGGTGCTCCATAGTCAGCGGCGTTTATAACTCTGTGTTCAGTTCTATAGCCATGCTCTTCAAAATACTTAACAATCGTCTGTACATATTCTCCGTTATGAGCTGATAATATTCCAGGTACATTTTCCATAATAAACCAAGGTGTGTCCGAGTTGACTACAATATTTGCAAATGCAAATACCAGATTATTTCGTTGGTCTTTTGTCAAATCATGGTTCTTGGTATTTACAAATCTTCGATTACCGAAAATTGAAAATCCCTGACATGGAGGTCCGCCAACAACAAGGTCGACTTTTGCATCCTTGAGTTTTTTTGCTACAAGTAATTGATTTTCCTCTGTTGAAAGGTCTATTTGCAGACATTCGTGATTGAAATTTTTTCGGTACGCTTCAACTGCATAATCATTAAACTCCGCACCTAAAACGCACTCCAAACCAGCTTGTTCCAATCCTTGAGTAAAACCGCCAGCACCACAAAACAAATCTCCAAATTTCAATGTAGCTCGTTTTGCCTTTCTTGATTTGGTAGGAAAGGTTTGGGCTTGTTCATTGACATACAAAGAATGATCCGGCAAAATACCATCGTACTTTTTGCCTTCAATAAACTGTCGCACGCAATCGGCTATTTTAGCTGCCATTAAGGGCGGAACGGCATTACCAACTTGAATACATTGCGATCTGCGATCACCGCTAAAAATATAGCTATCAGGGAAGGTCTGAATGCGTGCTCCTTCTCGGGGCGTAAGACTTCTATCCAAAACGGGATGGACCGGCAATGCATTATTACCAGGAACAATAGTAGAAGACACTTCTTCACGATGAAGGCGTGTATATGTATTGCCAAAGTTCTTTCTACGAATATCTTCTGGCAATTCTTCTGGCTTTGGAAGTTTGCCGCCTTCGGGTATTAACTGATAGCGTCTGATGACAATATCAGAATGCTTTAGCGCTATATGATTCGGCACTTCTTCGCCTTTGTCAATCAAGTCATTAATAGCTTCACCTACATTAGCAAAAGCTTTTATATTGCCGTACGAAGACAAACTTTTGACCGGGAAAAGGAATTGTTTTTTTGATGTCGTTCCAACAATAAAAATCCGCTCTCTTTTTTGAGGAACTCCATATTCGGAAGTGTCCAGCAGCGAATAATGTAAATTATATCCTATTGAATTGAATGCAGAAATCACTTGTTCAAAGTATCTGCCTTCAAACATAGTATACAGTCCTTTAACATTTTCAAAAACAAAACATTTGGGGTGAATCGCATCAACAATTTTTACATAACTCTCAAAGAGCATATTTCGTGGATCTGCAGAATTTTTGTTACCCATGTTGGAAAATCCTTGACAAGGAGGTCCGCCAATAATAACATCGATTTTCTTTTTTCCAATAAACTTTTTGATTTCAGCAATTGATAACTTTCGAACATCTCCTAAAAGATAAGTTTCGTTTGGGTAGTTTAGCAAATAGGAATCATGAGCTTGTTGCATAATATCACTGGCAAGCAATCCCTCAAATCCAGCCTCTTTAAAACCAATATCTAAACCACCGGCACCTGTAAAGAGGGATATGTAGTAATGCTTTTTTTTAGACATCGTTATTTCCCTCCATAAATTCCTTGCTTATATCAAAATTTATATTGTTTTTACGACAGTACTCATCAATCAATTTCATAGTCTTATATGTAGGCTTGGTTTTACCAGTTTCCCATCTGTTCACAGTAGCAAAGGAAACCCCTAATTCTTTTGCAAAAGTTTCTTGGCTAAGGAATAATTTCTGCCGTATAAGTTTTATATTTTCAGAGAAAGTCATTATATATCCTCCACGTTTGCAAAGTTATGACATTATTATAACATAAAATTATATTTTTTTCAAGAAAATTTTAGTGAACACTAAGTTGTTTGTAAAATACAACAAAAAATCACCCCCTACCTTTAGCAAGTAGCAAGAAGTGATTTATAAAATATGAAATTTACTTAGTCATTAATAATAGTTTTCTTGCTATTGCAAATAGACTATTATCAACAGAAGGTATATCTCGATAGCAAGAATCTTTTGCAAATTCCAAATCTGGGTTAAATGATGGGTTTACCGATTGATAGATTTTGACACGAGCTTCAAAACGAGCCTTATTGTAGTCGATTTCATCATTTTTGTATTGGGTGATAACATCAGCAATTATGGTCTTAACTCTTTCTTCATTTTCTATATAGAAATTCGGTCTTAAATATAAATCTCTGTACTGCCATATTGCGTTGTTTGCTATATTTACAAGTTCGCCGAAGGCATACCCACTTGTCTGATTGTTCAGCCACGCATTAAAGATAATAACATTGCTTTTAGCTCGTGCATCAGAATATCCCATACCATTTATTACTTCATCAAAGATGTGTCCTACAAGCCTTTCAGTAACGATTATTTGTTTCTCTGTTGCATTGCAAGGCAGGGACTCTCTTGGTACTTCTGCCGCTTGTACTGAAACTATATTCATTATAGAGATTATAGTTAAAACAATTATAAATTTTTTCATTAGAAATTCCTCCGTTTTTTATTTAGGTTTTAGGGTAAGGCACTAACAAGGGCTTTTGTGGGGGCATAAATGCCATGCTTGCTAATACAAAACCTTTAACTATCTTTGAATATCATATCTGCATCATATTTGAAACAATCTGTCATTAACTGAACTCCGAGAATAATACCAATTTTGAAATTTTCAACGCTTGTATAGGCAGTTACTTCATCGTGTGCATTTATCAAGTCGTTAAATAGTTTCATGTTATCACCGGATAACTGTTCGGACAGTTTCTTTTCGTTGTCGCAGAATCTCCTCAAAGCTCTTGCGTATTCTGAATCTTGAGCAAATCTTTTTTCGTTGGGATTTATGTTTCCGTAAAATAATTCTTCAATGCAGCTCATTTCATCACCTCCTCGAATAGACAATATCACCAAAAACAATTTCTTCAACAGAGTGCTTGATGTTGTTCATTAAGCCAATCCATTTCATTTGATTAGTAGCTTTTAGTTCTTCAGTAATACCTTGTTCGACTGCCATATCCTTTATAAGCCTATCAACCATTTCCTTTGCAGTTGTATCAATTTCTTCGAGATATGCAAGCCAAGTTCCGTTAAGCATTTTCATTGAGTAAAAAGCAGGGCGATTTTCTTTAATAAATATTGAGTGCAGTTTCCCGTACCTACCGATGTTGTAAGTCCCTTCGGGAGCCTTTAAGTTTGGAATGTAGTAATCACCGCTTTTGACATACTCAATTCCATTTTCAATGATTTTTTCTTTCATAGTGTATACCTCCTTTGTTTTGATGTCTACATTTTATCAGAAGGAGATTGTTTTGACGAATGTACGGAATAAAAAAGAGAAAATTTCTTTTTACAGAATATTTCTCAATGTCTGAATTATGCGATTTGATGCCGTTTTTTTGTTATTTTAATTTTGACACGTTATGAACACTCGCACCAAATAAGAATCGTAATTTTGATACGAAATTGCGGTTCTTTTTTTTGCCCGAAAAGCCTTTAATAATGGGATTTCTACAAAAAGAAAAGTTTCGGAGTAATGGATGTTGTGCTAAAATCAGAGCATTTTCAGCTACTTACTGCTCGGTGCGTTCACTCCGAAACTTTTCCTCGAAAAATAATGCACCGCTTTCGCCTGTTTTTTAGGTCAAAAGCGGTGCATTGTGTTTGGTGAATTTTCTTAAAATTACTCTTTTACAACACTGATACGCTCGCAGATATGATTACCCTTTTCAATTTCATCAACCATTGCGATTGCATAGTCAGCATAGCTGATTATGCTTTCACCCTTGCTATTTAGGGTAAGTTCTTCACCGCCCCAAATATATTTGCCCGTTCTTTCTCCGTCTGCCCGAAAATCACCGGCAGGTGAAATAAATGTCCATTTAACATCAGTTCTTGTTCGCAGCTCATCAAGAGCCTTTCCCTGTGCCTGAGCCAGCGGCTTGAACATTTCTGGAAAATCTGCGCCGTCCATTACCTGTAAAGTATGTTCGGGATTTACATACAGGCTGCCTGCACCACCGACTACAAGAAGTCTTGTGTCTGTGCCGGAAAGAGCATCGCACAATACCTTTAATGATGTGCTGTGTTGAGGAAGTGTTTCAGGTGCCCATGCTCCGAATGCATCAACAACAGCATCAAATCCTCTTAAATCCTCTGATGTAAGGTCGAATAAATCCTTAACTATTACCTTATCCGCTGCACTTTTATTCTCGCCGCGTACTACTGCTGTTACATCCAGACCTCTTTCGATGGCTTCTTTTACTATTAACTGACCTGCTTTTCCGTTGGCACAAATTACTGCTATTTTCATTCAGATTACCTCCATTTTAATTACATTATAAATTTTAGGTGTCAAGATGCCGTCCGCTCATTCCCTCACCTTGTGATTAAAGTATATCACCGCTTCAAGCCCTTGTAAAGTAAGCACTTTTTTGTAATGTAGTTACCCAAACGATACTATTAGGCAGTTACCGAAACGAAACCTTTGTGTTATAATGCGGTTTTTAGGACTTTCAAATTTTTCAAAAAAAATTTTTATTTTTTTGAAATCAGTTCTTCCAAAGCCTCTCCGATGTCGCAGTTTAAGCAAACACTTTGCTTTTCAATTTGCGGCGGACATACCGCTTCACCGAAGTTTATGCAGGCATAAAAGGCTTTTTTGTTTTCTGCGGTCATTCTCCAAAACGGATATTTTATAATAATAGGTGTATTTCCGCCTACACCAAGCTCCAAAAACAAGATTTTCAAGTTTTTGTGCTGCCGCAAATAGTCGGAATAACGCTCGCTTGCCCTATACCAGCCGTTGTCTTGAACAAAGGTATCGTCACAACGCAAATTCATGGACATAGGCGCACCGCATACAGGGCATTTAGGTATAAGTTCCGACGGAATCTTCATATTCTTTTGTTCCGCTGCCATTTTGAGGACTGCAGTCTTATTATCATAAGTTTTATTGTGGCAGGCATCAGAGCATTGCCATAACCCATAATCGCCCTGGGTATAAAACAGCCGCTTTTTATCAAAGCCGGCAA
>CADBPJ010000083.1 GCA_902796445.1 uncultured Ruminococcus sp.
CTAACCAACTGAACTACCGGACCAATTTGTCAACGACTTAGATAGTATATCATATATTTTTGTATATGTCAAGCTTTTTTAAAAAAAAGTTATAATTTCTTTTTAAAAAATTTTCTGTCAGCTATTTACAAATAAAACCAATAGTGGTATAATTAGTGTAAGTTTTGGAATTTGGAAAGAAGGTTTTACAATGGATAAAAAAGACATAGATTGGGGCAATCTCGGTTTTGGATATATTAAAACCGATAAGAGATACGTTGCCACATATAAGGACGGAAAATGGGACGATGGCGAGCTTATCAGTGATGATAAAATCGTTATGAGTGAGTGTGCCTGCGTTTTGCAGTATGCCCAGACAATATTTGAGGGCATAAAAGCATACACAACCGAGGACGGACGTATTGTAACATTCCGCCCTGACCTTAACGCAGAGCGTCTTGCAAATTCAGCAAAGCGTATGGAAATGCCGCCACTGCCCGTTGAGCAGTTTATTGACTCGATAAAGCAGGTTGTAAAGGCAAATTCTGCATTCGTTCCGCCTTACGGCACAGGCGCATCATTATATATACGTCCGTTTATGTTCGGCATAAACGAGGTAATCGGTGTTAAGCCTGCAACAGAGTTCCAATACAGAGTATTCACAACTCCTGTCGGTCCATACTTTAAGGGCGGTGCAAAACCGCTTACAATTCGTGTATCTGACTTTGACCGTGCCGCACCTAACGGTACAGGCCATATAAAGGCAGGTCTTAACTATGCAATGAGCCTGCACGCAATAGTTGATGCACACGAAAAGGGCTTTGACGAGAATATGTATCTTGACCCTAAGACAAGAACAAAGGTTGAAGAAACAGGCGGTGCAAACTTCCTGTTCGTTACAAAGGATAACAAGATAGTAACCCCAAAATCAGACAGTATTCTTCCGTCAGTAACAAGACGTTCACTTATGTATGTTGCAGAGCATTATCTCGGTCTTGAGGTAGAGGAACGTGAGGTTCTTTTCTCCGAGGTAAAGGACTTTGCAGAGTGCGGTCTATGCGGTACTGCCGCCGTTATATCGCCTGTCGGCAAGATAAACGATCACGGCAACGAAATCTGTTTCCCAAGCGGTATGGACGAAATGGGACCGATAACAAAGAAATTATATGATACTTTAACGGGAATACAGATGGGTAAAGTTCAAGCTCCGGAAAATTGGATAATGGAAATTTGCTGATATATTTGGCATTGTGGGGTGCTTTGGCGCATTTCACCGTCATTTCGCCCTTGAAGTACCATCTATGAAAGGCTATATATGATTAATATTCTGAATTTCTGCTGTAACTATATGGGAAATATTGGCATTGTCGTTGCAAAGATAGCATTTATTATCATTACGGCAATAGGTATAGGCATTACGTTACGCGGCAGAAGCACAATGATATGGATAGTGTCGGTATGCTCGTTCTGGTCAGGTGCTATCGGCGGTGCAATGGTAGGGATACTTGCATTTGACAGCATAATACTTATGATAATACTTGCGGCGGTGTTTGCGGTGCTTATGGTGGTAGTGGTACATCATTTCCGCTCGATCGGCTATTTCATAGGCATATCTTCGCTTGGTTGGCTTTTGTGCCGTATATTGACATCTAACATATCATCAGATGTCAGCTTGAGTGATAATATATTGCTGTTTTTAAGCTTGGTTGTCGCAGTTGTAATGGGATTTATGGCGGCGTGCCGTTCAAAGTATATTATAACGTTCATAACGTCAATATCAGGCGGAATTATTGCATCTGTAGGACTGCTTGCGGTGTTCGGTGCATATTTCACCGATATAAAAACGTGGATTATTGCGGCGGTCTTTGCCGCTATAGGAATACTTGTTCAGTTTAGTATATATGATCTTCGTCCGTCAAAAAAACGTAAATAATCATAAACACTCCTCATACAATGTATGGGGGTGTTTTTTAATGTGAAAAGAGCTTTCACATTAAAAAACAGTTTGATTAAATGCACCGCCGAAATTTTCGCACATAAAGTGCGAAACGGCGATGTGCGTAAAAAATCTCTTATCATTCCATTGCCTTGCTGATTAGAGATGCATTATTTATTATTTATGTCGATGCAAGGCGGCGGAATGGAGATTTTTTTATGTTTAACGGCGGAAAACTGAGGCGGAGAATGGTGATTGATGTTAATACTGCAGAATGTATGGGGTACGTATCAGACATTGAGATAGACGAGCGGACAGGGAGGATTACCGAGCTTATAGTCCGCCGTAAAAACGGATTTTTGTCTGCGTTATTTCATTTAAGTGAAACATCGGTCCCTTGGCGTGCAATAACGGCTATGAGTGAGGATTTTGTGCTTGTAAAATCATTTGAATTTGATGAAAACACTTGAAAAATACCACAATATATGGTATAATTATAGTATATAATATACCAAAGGAGAAACAAACTATGAAATGTCCTTATTGTTCCTTTGCCGAGAGTAAGGTTATCGACTCACGTCCAACGGAGGAAAATAATTCTATCCGCCGCCGCCGTGAGTGCTTAAAATGCGGAAAGCGGTTTACAACGTATGAAAAGCTTGAGTCTATTGCTTTGGTGGTTGTTAAAAAAGACGAGTCACGTCAGCCGTTTAACCGTAACAAGGTATTAAAGGGTATAATTACCGCTTGCGAGAAAAGACCTATTTCATTGGCACAAATGGAAAAGGTTGCAGACGATATTGAGAGCGAGCTTGCTCAATCAATGGAGCGAGAGATAAAGTCAACAATGATTGGCGAAATGGTAATGGATAAGCTTCGTCTGCTTGACGAGGTTGCATACGTGCGTTTTGCATCTGTATATAAGCAGTTTGAAAACGTAAGCACGTTTATGGACGAGTTAAAGGGCTTGATAGATGATAAATCTAACAGATAGAACAATAGCCGCTATTGCCACGCCTCAGGGTACGGGCGGAATAAGTGTTATCCGTATAAGCGGTGCTGATGCTGTAGCTATTGCAGACAGGGTATTTTCGGGAAAACCGCTTCGTGATGCTGTGAGCCATACGATACATTACGGATTTATAAAAGACAGCAATGGTGATACAATAGACGAGGTATTAGTGTCGGTTATGCTTGCGCCTAAAACCTTTACACGTGAGGACACAGTGGAGATAAGCTGTCACGGCGGTACGGTTGTAACGCAAAATGTACTTCGTGCCGTAATAGAGGCAGGGGCATATATGGCAGAGCCTGGTGAATTTACAAAGCGTGCGTTTTGTAACGGACGGATTGATTTGTCACAGGCAGAGGCGGTAATAGATATAATAAACGCAAAAAATGAGCTGTCACAGCGAAACGCAATCTCACAATTAGGCGGTACACTCTCACGTGAGATTAAGTCGGTGCGTGATGAGCTTGTGCATTTGTGTGCCAAGATGCAGGTTTTAATTGACTATCCCGACGAGGATTTAGAGGACATCACAGAGGACGATATTAAGAACGTTTGCCGAGAGTGTGCGGATAGAATCGAAAAGCTTATTGTATCAAGCGATAACGGACGTATGGTGCGTGACGGCATACGTACTGCAATAGTCGGTAAACCCAATGTGGGAAAGTCGAGTATCTTAAACTGTCTTGCACAGGAGGAACGTGCAATAGTAACAGACATTGCAGGTACAACACGTGATGTAATAGAGGAAAGCGTTACGATAAAGGGTATTCCGCTTGTATTGTCAGACACAGCGGGAATACGGGAAACAGATGATGCGGTAGAGAAAATCGGTGTTGAAAAATCAAGACAGCATCTTGACTCTGCCGACCTCGTAATAGTAGTAATTGACGGTGCAAGAGGGATAGATGATGAGGACAGGGAGGTCATATCCGCAACAACGGATAAACGCAGAATAATACTCCTTAACAAGTCTGATATTGACACGAAGGTAGGATCATCTGACTTTTCGGATAACGATATTGTAATTGAAATAAGCGCAAAAACGGGCGAGGGCATAGACAAGCTTGCAAATGCGATAGAAGAATTATGTAAGCTTAACGACATAGCCTCCGAAAACGGCAGAATTATAACGAATATGCGTCATAAAACTGCACTAATCGGCGCAAGAGATGCATTAGTGCGAGTGGCAGATGCCTTAGATATGGGTATGCCATCGGATATTGTATCTATTGATATTGCACAGGCTTTAGACAGTCTTGGCGAGATAACAGGCGAAACAGTATCGGAATCAATAGTAGATGACATATTCCACAATTTCTGTGTAGGAAAATAATATGAGGTTGGATAAATACCTGTCCGACTCGACAGATATGTCGAGAAAGGACATTAAATCATTAATACGCAAAAAAGCCGTTACAATAAACGGAGAAATAGCATCAAAGCCCGAAACGCAGATAAAAGACGGCGATGCGGTTATGGTAAACGGACAAGAGGTTACGTACAAAAAATTTGTATATCTTATACTTAACAAGCCGTCAGGCTATGTCAGTGCCACAGAGGATAAGAAATACCCTGTTGTGACAGATCTTGTACCTGAGGAGTATCGTCATTTTGATGTATTTTGTGCAGGCAGACTTGACATAGACACCGAGGGCTTGCTGATTTTAACGAATGACGGTGAGTTTGTGCATGAGATAACCTCACCAAAAAAGAATGTATATAAAAAATACTATGCAGAGCTTGATAAGCCGTTAGACAGTGCCGATGTTGATGCGTTCGCTTGCGGAATGGAGTTCAAGGACTTTACTGCAAAGCCTGCAAGGCTTACAATTTGCAACGAAACGTCAGCATATGTAGAGATTGCAGAGGGTAAATTCCATCAGGTCAAGCGTATGTTTGAACGTGTGGGAAAAACAGTGACATACTTAAAACGTGTGTCAATCGGCGGTTACGCATTGCCTTGTGATTTAGCCTTAGGCGGGATTATAGAGATAGACAAAGATACTTTGGCAAATTTAATTTACAGCGAGGTGTAGGTGGAATGGAAAAGACACCGCTATCATTAAGAACACATATTACCCTGTTCGGTAACACAAATTCGGGTAAATCGTCACTTTTTAATAAGCTCATAGGTCAGGATATGGCAATAGTTTCAGATAAGGCGGGTACTACCACAGACCCTGTGACAAAGGCTATGGAGCTTATCCCGTACGGCGCCGTTGCAATAACGGACACTGCGGGCTGGGGTGATATGACGGATATTGGCAAGATGCGACAGGAGAAAACAAATAAACTGCTCCGCCGTACAGATTTTGCCATATATACTGCCGATGTAACAAGCTTTGACAGAGCAGGGTATGACGTTGCGTGTGATGAATTTAAAAAGCATAACATACCGCATATTCTTGTGTTCACAAAATGCGACAACGGCGAAACGGATTTTTCTGATGAATTTCCTGATGCTGTATTTGTGTCGGTAAAGAATGATGAGTCAATAGACAGCTTGAAATCGGAGCTTGTTATGAGGCTTAGCAAGACCGTCACTAAAGAGCCGAGTATGATGGAGGGAGTGTTAGATACGGGCGCAACGGTTGTGCTTGTTATCCCGATAGACTCCGAAGCACCAAAGGGCAGGCTAATCTTGCCGCAGGTGCAGTTGATACGTGATTGCCTTGATAACGGTATGCGTGCGGTGTGTGTACGTGATACGGAATTGGCAGAGGCACTGCGTGATATACCGAAGGTGGATTTGGTTGTGACGGATTCGCAAGCATTTAAAAAGGTAAGCGAAATTGTGCCTGATGATATAATGCTGACATCATTTTCAATGCTTTTAGCTAACGCCAAGGGCGATATAAAAATACTTGCCGAGGGTGCAAGAGCGATAGAAAACCTCAAAGACGGAAGCCGAATACTTATGGCGGAGGCTTGTACTCATAATACCTCACACGAGGACATAGGCCGAGTGAAAATACCGAACGGATTGCGTAAATACACAGGCAAAAAGCTTGAATTTGATTACTGTATACACCACGATTTTCCTGAAAATCTTAGTGAATACGATTTGGTTATCCATTGCGGTGGGTGTATGATGAACCGCAAAGCCATAGAGAACAGAATTTTACAGTGTCGTGATGAGGGTGTAAGCATAACGAATTACGGCGTTGTGCTTGCATATATCAATGGCATTATGGATAGAAGTCTAACAGTTTTTAAGTGAGGTAATACTATAGACAGTCAACAGGGGGGACGGATATGCCAGGAAGTATCTTAGTAAGAACGTCATACGGCTCATACGGCAGTAGCTCGGGAGTATACGAGTACGAATATGAGTATGAATTTGAGTTCGTTACAAGCTTTAAAGGGAGTAGTATGTCCACGTCCGTTTCGTCAAGCTTTGGCAGTATGTCAGGCTCACAATACCATAAAAAGCGTGTGTTGGGTTATGGAATAAATTTGATTTGAGGAGTAACATAATGATTAAGAAACCTGAGTTGCTCGCCCCGGGCGGCAGCCTTCTAAAACTGAAAACAGCAATAGATTTCGGTGCAGATGCTGTGTATATAGGCGGTGATGCGTTTTCACTGCGTGTTGCGGCGGAGAATTTCTCGGTTGAGGATATGTATGAGGGGATAAGGTATGCCCATGACAGAGGTAAGAAGGTGTATTTGACCTCAAACATAATCGCACACAACCGAGACATTGAGAAGTTCCGAAGCTTTATAGAGGAAATCCGACCAATGGGCTTTGATGCGGTACTTATTGCGGATTTAGGTTTGTTTGGTATGATAAGGGAAATTGCACCCGAAATACCTGTGCATATAAGTACACAAGCGAATAACACAAACTATAAGACAGTAGAGATGTGGCACAAAATGGGTGCAGAACGTGTCGTTCTCGGCCGTGAAATGTCTTTTAACGAGATTGCCGAAATTCAAAGTAAAGTCCCTGATGTGGAGCTTGAGGCTTTTGTACATGGGGCAATGTGCATTTCATATTCGGGCAGATGCCTGCTTTCAAACTATATGACGGGCAGAAATTCAAACCTCGGTGCTTGCGCGCACCCTTGCAGATGGAACTACTCGCTTGTCGAGGAAAAGCGTCCCGGTGAATACTTTGACGTCTTTGAGAACGAGCGTGGCACGTTTATATTCAATTCCAAGGACTTGTGTATGATTGAGCATATCCCCGAGCTTGTAAAAAGCGGTGTTGCAAGCCTTAAAATCGAGGGCAGAGTTAAAACTGCGTTTTATGTTGCGACTATTGTCGGTGCATACCGCCGTGAGATAGACCGCTATTGTGCTGATCCCGAAAACTACGTATTTAACCCTGATGAGCTTGACGAGCTGTGTAAGGTAAGCCACAGACCGTACACTACAGGCTTTTTCTATGGCAGACCGTCAAGTGATGGTCAGGTATATGAAACAAGCTCATATATACGTGATTATGAATTAGTCGGAATTGTTACGGACTATAATAAAGAAACGAAACGTCTGACAGTTTCACAGCGTAACAGATTTTTCGCAGGTGACGAGTTAGAGATTATCCAACCCAACAAGCCGTACGTTACAATAACGGCAGAAAATATGGTAAATCACAAGGGCGAAACAATAGATGTTGCACCCCATGCCGAGGAGATTATCACAATGGATTGCACCGAGGAAATCCCTGTCGGAGCAATGGTCAGAAAAAGAAAATAGTAGGGATTTGCATCAAAGGCATTAAATACAAGAAATCCGCAAAAATGCGGATTTCAACGTTAATTTATTTGACAAATATTTAACAAGCCTTGTTTTATGGCACTTTTAGCCTTTGAAACGGTCTGCGCTAAATGC
>CADBPJ010000084.1 GCA_902796445.1 uncultured Ruminococcus sp.
ACAGACGATGCAGAGCTTTCACAATCACTACGAAATCTCATACGTCCATTTGTGTTGCGTAGAATGAAAAAGGATGTTCTCTACGAATTGCCCGAAAAGATAGAAACAACAGTGACTGTAGAGCTTACACGAGAGCAGAAAGCATTGTATAAGGCATTTGTAGAAAAGTTACGCCGTGATGCTGAAGGGTTACTCCACACCTCAGGGGGTAGGATGACAATTCTTACGGGGATATTAAGACTACGTCAAATTTGCTGTCATCCGTTGCTGATTACAGAGTCTGAAAAGGCAACAAGCGGTAAGCTTGAATTGTTAAAAGACCTTGTTATGAATGCAAAATCAGGCAATCATCGTGTTTTAGTTTTTTCACAGTTCAGGACTATGATTGATATTATTGAACGTGAGCTTGCAATGCTTGGCATAGTTCCGTATAAAATAACAGGAGATGTTTCTATGCGTGATCGTGTTTCTATATGCGAGCGGTTTAATAATGGTGAGGGAGAGGTTATCCTTGTATCATTAAAGGCAGGTGGAACAGGTATAAATCTTACGGGTGCAGATACTGTAATTCATTATGACCCTTGGTGGAATCCCGCCGTTACCGATCAGGCAACAGACCGTGTTTACAGAATTGGTCAAACTCGTGCGGTACAGGTTATAAAGCTTGCATCGCATGGTACGATTGAGGAAAAAATACTCAAGCTTGAATTAAAAAAACGTGCCCTTGCCGATGATATAATTCAAGTAAACACTAAAACATTGGCAAATCTTACAGATGAGGAAATACTGTCACTATTTGATATATAAGGGGGAAAGTCATTGGATATTTTAAAACATCTTGAGGAAAAGGACTCAAGATCAAAATCTGTTAATAAATTTATAAAACATATGGATTTATATTTGGTTGGCGGCGTTATTTTATTGACACTTATATTTGCCCTTGTGTATGTTTTGCGGAGTAAGATTGTCTATTTCTGGGATAATTCAACGTATTGGGATATAGGGCGGATGCTTGCACAAAAACCGCTTAATTTTGACATGCTAAAAGAGGTATATGTATCTATTGGTACAAGCGACTATAATTATTTCCTTGCATTCCCTGTTGCGTTATGGATGAAGATTTTCGGAATAACACGCATATCGTATATTTTAGCCATTATAGTGATGTATGTAGTGCCGACAGAAATCCTGATATTTCTTATGTGTAAAAAAATATCAAAAGCACATCGATTTGCATACGTAATAACAGTATTAATTATCCCTGCATTGACATATCTTGCCGTAATCGGATTTATAGATGTAGCATGTATATTCTTTGGATTGCTGTGTTACTATTTGTATTTTACAGATGTATTAAGCGATCATAAGTGCATCAAAAGCGTGATTATAGGTATACTTCTCGTGCTTGTTATGATTTCCCGCAGATATTTTGCATTTTTTGTAGTATCATTCTTGACAGTAATAGCAATAGATGCGATTTTGTTTAAAAGGGACATAAAGCACCTGATTATTACTGTAGTCGCAACGGTGGCAGTGCTGTTGATATGCTTTTATCCTTTTTTTACAAATATACTCTTAAAGGATTATGGTACACTGTATGCGGGTTACAAATATTCATTTGGAACGGATATGAAGCTGATAACAAGATATTTTGGCTTAATATTTTTGCTGTTTCTCGTCGTTGCTGTTATATATTCGGCAGTAAAGAATAAAAACCTAAATGCAGTCCTTGCGTTGCTGCAGGCTGTCGTCTGTGCGGTTATGTTTATATCCACACAAACCCATGGTCAACAGCATTTACTCTTGTATATACCATCACTTGTATATTTGGTGATAATATGTATTAATTCAATAAATAAAATATGGATGCTGCTGTTGGTGGTATTTATCGCAATATCAAATACTGTGAGTCCCGCGATAAAACGTGTGCAACCGCAAAACATTCAGGAAATCAAGCATATTGCGTTGTTCCCGAACTATTCAGTAACACCGCCCAAACGTGAGGATATAAATGATATTATTGCCCTAAAGCGGGCACTTGACAAGAAAATACCCGAGGGTGAAACCTGTGGAGTGTTATCATCATCTTTTGTACTTAACAGCAGTATTTTAATAAATGCAATGCCGTCTTTAAATTTAAGTGATGAGAGAGCTGACAATTACATCGTAGGCTTGCCTGAGGTGGACTCAAGAGATTATTGGCGGTTAAATGAGATATACAACTGTGATTATATCCTTGTCGCATATCCTGCACAAATTCATTTGCCCCAAAACGAGCAAACAATCGTTACAGAGG